>JBDTUL010000115.1:0-13162 GCA_040007735.1 Gammaproteobacteria bacterium
GACGTGCTCGTTGCGCGAATTCTCGACGGCTCGTATGCCGCCGGCACTCAACTGAAAGAACTATCACTCGCTCGCGAATTCAACGTGAGCCAGGCGCCCATCCGCGAAGCGCTTCGCGAGCTCGAAGGCTCGGGGCTCGTCACTTCTGAACGCTATCGCGGCACTCGGGTTCGGGGCGCGGATCTCGATGAGATGCGTGAGTCCTACGAGCTGCGCGCTACGCTTGAAATTCGCGCCGTGGAGCTGGGTATTCCGTTTGCGCCCGATGTGGTTGCAGAGCTACGCACGTTCGTTGGCGGCATGGCCGCAGCGGCTGCCGAGGATGATTCCGAGCACTACATCGACGAGGCGCTGCGCTTCCATCGTCGCCTCATCGAGGCGAGCGGCAACCGCGTGTTCGTTACCGTGTGGGATTCACTGCATTTCGACGTGCGCGGGCGCATCGCGCTTCGGCGCATTGCCGAGAAAGGCGGCGCCCTGCTGCCGCTCATCCAGATGCACGAGGCGCTCATCGAGCGCGTGAGCCTGCGGGATGTGGCGGGCTCTGCCGCGCTCGTGCGGGATATATTCAATCGGGTGTCCGCGGCGTTCAGCCGGGAGTGAGGGCACCCTTCGCGGCCCGCCGCTAGGGACCCGTGATCGCCTGATACACGAGATTCTGCACCCGGTTGCCGAATTCGAAATCGGCGGGCATGTACTGGGTGAACACCAGCATCACCAGCTCTTCCTTCGGATCCATGTTCACCCAGGTGGACGCCGCCCCGGCCCAGCCGAACATGCCTTTCGAGCCCTCGTTGCCGTTTGCCGCGGCCGACTCGAGCACACTGACGCCCAGCCCATAACCCTTGCCCTTCTCGAACGAGATGCTGGGGATGTTCGGCGGCAGGTGGTTCATGGTCATGAGCTCAACCGTCTTGCGCCCGAGAATGCGCGTGCCATCGAGCTCACCGCCGTTCAGGAGCATCTGCGCAAACTTCAGATAATCCGTAATCGTTGCCGAGAGACTGAGGCCGCCAAAAGGCTTGTCGACGTAGCGGTCGTAACTGCCGAACATCGAAGTGCTGACGCCGCCGGGAGCTTCGATGCGATACAGGTGGCCGTCCTTGTCCGTGCCGTACATGCTGGTGTAGCGCGCCCTCACCTGTGCCGGCACACCGAACACGGTGTCTTTCATGCCGAGCGGCTCGAAGATCACCTTGCGGCAATACTCCTCGAAGCGCATGCCGGACAGCTTTTCCACGAGATACGCCTGCACGTCGTGCGCAACGCTGTAAACCCACTGCTCGCCGGGCCGGTAGAGCAGCGGCTGCGCCGCGACCTTCTGCACCAGCTCGTCGAGTGAATTGAGTTTCGCGAAGCTGATGCCGGCGTCGAGGTACGACTTGTCCACCGGCGTGGTGGGGCCGAACGCATACACGAACCCGGCGGTGTGGCGGAACACATCCTGGATAGTGATCTTGCGTTTCGGCGCTTCGAGAATCATGGCGCCCTTCGCATCGAGCCCGGCGAACACTTTCACGTTCGCAAACGCCGGAATGTATTTCTCCAGCGGATCGTTGAGCTGGAACTTGCCCTGCTCGTACAGCGTGAGCAGCGCGACGCTCGTAATCGGCTTCGTCATCGAGAAGAGCCGCACCAGGGAATCCGTTTGCATCTTCCGGCCGGACTGCACGTCGGCATACCCGTACGCCTTCAGCTGCACGATCTGCCCATGACGGGCCACGAGCGTGATGATGCCGGCCTTGCGCTTCTGATCCACTTCTTCCTGCATGGCCCGATCGAGCCGCGCCAGCCGCTCGGATGACATGCCGGCGCTTTCGGGCGAGGCGGCAGGCTGAAGGGAGGCGGCCAGCGCCCGGGTCGTGAAGAGGATGGCCAGCACCGCGGCGGCCATTGCAGGCGAACGGTTCCAAAGCATTTTCATTAGAGGTATGTCGCTGGCAGCGTTGAACTGGACGCGACTCTACACCGGCGAACGACGCCCGGTCTCGGAAGAACGCGGGCGATGAGAGCCCTGGACGCCCGGACGGCGTTATTTCGCGGGCGGCAGCTCGAGGAATTCGCGAATCTCCTTTTCATCGCACGAATTGCACAGGCCGCCCACTTCCTGCTGCTGCCCGTCAGAGAACTGAAATTGCCGGCCGCCCTCTCCCGAGGTCGTGCTGATGCACCCATGCTCGCGCAGCAGCTCCGAAATCTCGGAAGTATCCTGGCGCATATCGCCGCCGCAAATCAGACAAGTGAGCATGGGTTCTTCGTTCCTGAAACGAGCTTACAATCCGCAAGACGGGCCCGACAATACACCAGGCGTTCGTGGAGTGGATCATGACCAGGCAGATAGAACCTTCCGATGGACCGCAGCGAGCAAGCAATGAAGGGAGAATGGATATGACGAAGTGGATCAGGCACGGTGCCGTGGCCGTCGCGGCGCTCGTCGCGCTTTTGATTCTCTGGCCTTTCAACTCCGTGCCGACCGGCTACCGCGGCGTCGTCACGCAGTTCGGTGCAATCAGTGGAGTCGAGGACGAAGGAATGGTGCTTCTGCCGCCGTGGCAGAAACTCAGCATCTTCAGCATTCGTGCAGAGCAGGCCGATGTGAAGGACGCCGAGGGCGCGACCAGCGACACGCAGCCGGTGCGGGTCAGCCTGACGGTGCGATATAGCATTTCCACCAACCGCGTTGCCGAGGTGTTCGAGAAGTACTCGCACGATGGCGACCTGTCGAGCTACGTGCAGACCGCAACTCACGAAGTGTTCAAGCAGGTGACCGCCCGATACACCGCGCCGGATCTCATCGCGAAACGCTCGGTCGTTTCGGGTGACATCGCCGCCGCCTTGCGTACCAAGCTCAACACGTATGGGGCGCAGGTGATCAACATAGACATGACCGGCTTCTCGTTCTCGCCGAGCTACATGGAAGCCATCAATGAGAAGGTCACCCAAGAACAGAAGCGGCAGGCGGCCGACAACAAACTAAAGACTGTGGAGTCCGAGCAGAAGCAGAAGGTAGCGATTGCCGAGGCCGAAGCCGCCGCAGTCCGCGCCACGGCCGATGGCGAGGCGTACGCGCAGCTCAAAGTCGCCACGGCGCAAGCCGAGTCGCTGAAGATTCAGAACGCCGCTCTTTCGCAGAGTCACGATGTCCTGGAATTGCGGCGGATCGAAGTCGAGCAGACGAAGGCGGCGCGCTGGAACGGGCAATTGCCGCAGAACGTGTATGCGGGGGCGCCGATTCCGTTTTTGAATGTGGGGAAGTGAGGGAGCGCCCATCGGCAACTGATCGACGTGAACGACGGCTGCGGGCGGGCGCCCAAAGTTGCCCCTGGTGTGACCGCGTTCGGCTGAGCAGGGTGGCAGGCGCAGAACCGCAGACCTCAGTGCACCAGCGGAAATGGCGTGTTTTGGTGTGTTCGGAGACTTGGCACCAAACCGCTTCCGGGGGCGCAACATATTTGCAGATGGCATGCAATGCTGGCCTTATGCATGCATGAGCATCCAGATCACCATTCGCGACGTCTCAGAGAAAGTTCGCGACGAATTGGCCTCCCGGGCCGCCCTTCAGGGAAAGTCAATGCAAGAGTATCTGCGCGCGGAGCTGCAGCGGCTGGCCGCCCGCCCGTCGATAGAGACTTGGCTGGAGCAGGTGCGCAAGAGAAAGCGCGCGTCCCAAACTCGCGTTCCCGCCAGCCAGATTCTCCAGAATCGCGACGCTGATCGGCGTTGAGCATCGTCGTCGATTCATCCGTTCTGGTGGCGGCGCTCGTCGACTCCGGCCCTAAAGGAAACTGGGCGGAGGACATCTTGGCCAGCGGGTCGCTTCATGCTCCCGAGCTGGCTAGAGCGGAGGCCACCAACGTCCTGCGGCGCCTCGAACGTGCAAAGCAGATCACCACTGCCGAAGCGAACGCCGCGCACGACGACCTGATGCGGCTCGACCTGGAGCTGTTCCCATTCGATCCCTTTGCAGATCGGGTCTGGGAACTCAGGCACACCCTGAGGAGCTATGACGCATGGTATGTCGCCGTCGCCGAGGCCCTCCGGCTACCGCTTGCGACGCTGGACGAAAAGCTCGCGAAGGCTTCGCGGGCGAGCTGCGACGTGATGACTCCTCGGTCGTAATCTCGACCGATCCGCTAGTCCGTGGCTCGGTACGATGCTTGGCACGTTCATCCGCGCGATAGCCTCAATCTCGCTCATCGACGTCACAAGCAAGCCCGTCAAGGTCTGGCGCCCGCGCGCCGGCCGGTGCATCTTGATTGACCTCGTCGGATACGAGCGATGGGCCTGGAAGGATTCGAACCTTCGACCAAGGGATTCACTCTGCCCCGGCGTTTCCGCCGGGAGTGGACTATCTCATCACCCGCGCGATCGCAGGATCGCGGGAGGGCGCGGGAGGCTCTAGCCTGTTATCAAGGGCACTGCAGCCCTCAGGTAGTCTCTGCACCTTCCGGCGGTGTACCGCCGGCTCGGCTCAGGATTGCCAAGGGCTTGCCGCTTGAGGCATCGGCCCGAAGGTTTCCCTGAATTCTTCCCGTTCACATCGCGCGTTTCCGCGCGACGGCACCATTTCGATGAGTCCCCTGCACTAACCGCTGTGCTACAGGCCCAATGCGGTGAATTGTATCAACCGGGCGGGATTTAGCACTCGCCGCGAGATCAAGGCCCGTGCGACGCTTTCGCGCATGGACAGTCCAGGGACATGCGGACGGCGCGGCAAAGGGTATCGGCTGCCACCTCGCATCCGGAAACGGGGCTTGTAAGCTTGCGGCGTCGGAACCGGTCTCTCACAGACACTCGCCTCAAAGGAACACCATGATGCATCGCTCGCTGCTCCGGATCGTGCCACTGATGGCGGTGCTGGCGGTTGGTTGGGGGGCCGGGCCGGCCGGCGCGCAGACCAGGCAGAAACAATGGCAGCTGGTCAAGAGTGGCGCGCAGGGGTATTCGCTCAAGCTGGGTGAAGCACCGGTGCGGCGGCCGGCGCAGAACGAGGTGCTGGTGAAGATGCACGCCGCCTCGCTGAACCGGCGGGACGTGTTCGTGCAGAAGGGCCAGTACCCGATGCCGCCGCGCGACGTGGTGGTGCCGCTCTCCGACGGCGCGGGCGAGGTCACGGCGGTGGGCCCGGGCGTCAAGCGCTTCAAGGTGGGCGACAAGGTGCTGCCCATTTTCTTTCCTGCATGGATAGAGGGGCGGCCAACGCCCAGCGTCACGAAGGAATCCGTAGGTGGTGCAATCGATGGAGTACTCACCGAATACGTCACGCTGAACGAACAGGTGCTGGTCGCCCTGCCAGCAGGCCTCACGTATGAGGAAGCCGCGACGCTTCCCTGCGCTGGGGTGACGGCGTGGAATGGCTTGGTCACCCGCGGGCGCATGCAGGCGGGTGACTACGTGCTGCTCGAAGGCACGGGCGGCGTGTCGGTGTTTGGCGTTCAGTTCGCCGCCGCTGCGGGCGCAAAACCGATCATCACCAGCTCCAGTGACGAGAAGCTGGCGCGCGCAAAATTGCTCGGTGCGATCGGCGGCGTGAACTACAGGACAACGACGGACTGGGAAAAACCCGTGCGCGCACTGGCTGGCGGAAACGGCGTGCAGCAGCTTCTGGAAGTCGGCGGCAAAGACTCGCTTCCGCACGCACTCGCCGCGCTGGCGCCAGGCGGCCACATAGCGTTGATTGGCGGCCTGGGTGGATTCGGGGGCGACATTCCGGCGGTGTCCCTGATCAGCTCGAACGTTTCGGTGAGTGGAATCTACGTCGGCTCACGTGAGAACTTCGAAGCGATGAATGCGTTCATCACCAAGCACCATATCAAGCCCGTGGTGGACAAGGTGTTTGAGTTCAAGGATGCGCAGGCGGCGTATGAGCTGATGGAGTCGGGGAATTTCTTTGGGAAGATTGTCATTCGGATGTAGCGACAGGTGGTTCGAGATCGAATAGCCCGTTGAGATTCACAGACAAACCGCGCAGAAACGGCACAGCAATCGAGCCCGGCTCAGCCATGACACTGACATCCGCGTACGCCACGTCGCCAGGCTCACGGAAGAAATGAACACGGCGGTTCACCACATCGGCGACCCAGACCTCCCGCACGCCATAGCGCGCATACAGGGCCAGCTTGGCACTGCAGTCGTACCGCAACGACGTGTCGCTGACCTCGACAATCAGCAGGGCCTCCGCACCACACGGGTTTGCCCGCGAATACTCATCGCTCCTCGGTTTCAAGACGGATATGTCGGGCTGAACCTGATTCCAGCGGCTCAATTCCACTGTTCCCTGGGTACGTACGATTGCCTGATCCATTACCGCAAACATCAACCGCTTTGACAGCCGGTCGACGACGGTGCCGTGCCCACTTCCTATCGGTGCCATGTCGATGATCTCTCCTTCGATCAGTTCGACACGCGCATCCGGCGCAAACAGCCCGAGCTCCCCCATCCGGTGGTACTCCTCGACGGTGATTCGGTGCCGCGGCAGCCAGTCTTCCATGGCGTTGCTCATAATTCCCCTGGATTGCGCGAGTCTATAATGAAATCCCTGCGCGTTGAATCGTAGCGACGCGGCGCCCCGCCGACCTCGTACATTCGTGTTGTTTTCGCCCAGAAATGCAGGGTTCTTCGTGCGTACGTCGCGCGCCTCATGGACGTGACGTACGAGACCGCTTGCCAAAGTGCGCCGCAACGCTAGCATGGCGGTCCCTTGCTGCCCGCCCAGGAGAAAATCGTGAAGCTGTATTACTTGAAAGGCGCCTGTTCGCTGGCGTCATACATCGCGCTCTGCGAAACCGGCATGAAGTTCGAAGCCGCGAGCATTGATCGCCAGACACGCAAAACATCCGACGGCGAAGACTTCAACCAGGTGAACACCAAGGGCTATGCCCCGACGCTTCGTCTGGACAGCGGCGAGCTGCTCACCGAAAACGTTACCGTGCTCCAGTACATCGCAGACCAGGCACCGGCCTCGAAGCTCGCGCCGCCCGCCGGCACGTTGCCGCGTTATCGGCTGATGGAGTGGCTGTCGTACATCAACTCAGAAGTGCACAAGTCCGTGTCGGCCCTCTTCAACCCCACCGCCACCGATGATGTGAAGGCATTCGCCCGCGGCAACACCGAACGCCGTCTCGACTGGCTCGAGAAGAACTTCGGCAATGGCCCATACCTGATGGGCGAGCAGTTCACCGTCGCCGATGCGTACCTGTACGTCGTGTTCGGGTGGATGGGGAAGGTTGGCTTCGACACATCAAAGTGGCCGAAGCTCGTGGCGTTCCATGGCCGCGTGCATGCGCGCCCCGCCGTTCAGCAGGCGTTGAAAGGTGAAGGGTTGATCTAACGCCCGGCGAAACGAGGCTGTTGTTGTCCGCGTGTTGCGCGGCTGAGATCGGGAGGACTTACACCTCCAAGGCTGCGCCCATGCTGGGCGCACAAAAGAAGCCCGGCATCTAGCCGGGCTTCTTCATCCTCAGCCACCTCAGCAGTGGCCGTGAATTCGCTTAGCGCGTCTTCACTTCGAGCTGATTGTCCACCTGCTTCACACCCGCCACCTGGCGCGTGACCACAGACGCCTGCGACTTCTGGGCGCCGGTATCGACGAAGCCGCCGAGCTGCACCACACCCTCACGTGTCTTCACTTCCACCTGGTGTCCGGCCACTGTCTTGTCTTCAGCCAGCGCGAGTTTCACTTTCGCGGTGATCACTGAATCGTCCACCACTTCGCCGGCAGTGCGATCGCCCGCCTGCACGCGCAGGTTGTTATCAACCTTCTTCACGCCGGTGACGGACTTAGCAACGCGGGTCGCTGCGCCCTTCATGTCCGCCGTTTCGACGAAGCCGTTGAGCTGCACGTCGCCACGGAATGTCTCAACGTCGATCTTGAATGCACTGGTCGCGGGGTCGCGCGCCAGGGCCGTCTTCACTTTCGCAGTGACCGTGCCGTCGTCAATCGTCTCGCCCGCGCTCTTTGTAGTGCGCGTGGGTGTGCAGGCCACCGTCATGGAGCCCAATGCAACCAGGGCAACGGCCATCATCAGAATTTTGCTCTTCATATCCATTCCTCCGCTCTTACGAGATAAAAAATCAAAGTTTGATCGTAACCGTAGCGGAGCAATCGGCGTGCCCACCGGCCGAGCTTTGGCCGTTACGCCTCGATACTTATTTTTGTCAAACGACGGAACCGAACGCCCCGTCGATCATTGGCGCGGCGGTTCAGAGCGGGAATACATGAACAGAAGACTGCCAATGATCAGAAGCAGCACACAGGCGCTCAGGGCAAGCGAATAGTGAATGCCGATCACGGCACCCACCATCCCCACCGTGAGCCCGCTGAACGTGCGCATGCCCAGACTGGACATGATGAATACGCCGATGATCCGCCCCCGCAATGCCGGAGGGGCATTCAACTGCACGATCGTCTGAGCCATCGAGTTGAACGCCAACTCCACGAACCCGGCGACCAGCAGCAGGCAGATTGCCAGCGCGTACATCTTCGCCAGCGCGAAGCCCGCCAGCGCACAGCACCACAACATCGCCAGAATGATGGCAGTTCGCGGGCTGGGCGGCAGCAGGCCGCGGCTTTCGAGCACCACGGCCGCGATCAGCGCGCCAATGGCGTCTGCCCCCAATAACAAACCGTAGGAAAGCCCCGGGTCGCCATGATGCAGATCGTTCGCGAGCTCTGGCATCTGCGCCTGGTATGCATTGCCGATGAAGAACGACGCGCCAGCGGCCAGCAGCATCATTGAAAGCAGTGTGCGGCTCGCAGCCACAGTGCGCAACGTATCCGCGATGTCCGCAAGCCCGCGCACGGCGCGCACCGGGGCCGGCGCTCCTTTGCGAAACCTCGGCCCATACGGTGCCTTCCACATCCACAGGATCATCGGCAGATAGATCAACGCGTTCAGGAAAATGCCGTGTGTCGGCCCGAGCCACAGCAGCAACGCGCTTCCCAGACCGGGGCCCACGAGCATGCCGAGATTTCGCGCTGTGGCGGTGAGCCGCACGGCACTCTGCAGTTGGGTGGGCCCGACGATATCGTGCAGTAACAGCTGAGCCGCAGGATTCCAAAGAACGCCAGCCATGCCGTGAATGACGAGCAACAGGCCCGCATGCCAGATCTGCAGCTTCCCGGTATAGAAGAGCACGCCCCAGGCAATGGAAACGCTCATGAAGATGAGCATGGCGATCTGCACGATGCGCCGGATGTCGAAGCGATCCGACAGCGACCCGGAATAGATAGACAGCACCAGGAACGGCACCCAGTGCGAGAAAACCGCAAAGCCGGCCAGCCACGTAGAGTGAAACTTCTGGAAGATCACCCAGTAGCTGATGACGTGCTCGACGAAGTCGGCCGTCATCACCATGGCGACCAGGATGAAGAAAGCCCGGAAGCCGGGATGTCTCAGCGCGGTCTGGGGATGCGCCGGCGCAAGGGGAGCGGTGTGTTCCGGCAAACTATCCGGACCTGACGAGCGAATGGGCCGCCATCATAGCGTTTTTCAATTGCGCGGCGGCGGCCGGCGCCGGACGCCCCGCGTAGGCTCGGCTTCCAGCGGATTCTCGGGCCAATAGTGCCGGGGATAGCGGCCGCGCATGTCCTTGCGCACATCGGCGTAAGTGCCGCGCCAGAAGCCCGCGAGGTCGCGAGTCACCTGCACCGGCCGCTGCGCGGGAGACAGAAGTTTGAACGTGATCGGAATGCGGCCGCCGCCGAGACGAGGCGTCTGGTCCAGCCCGAACACTTCCTGCAGGCGTACGGAGACCACGGGCGCACTTTCGTCGAGATAGTCGATGCGAATGCGGGAACCGGTGGGCACTTCGAGATGAGTCGGCGCCAGTTCGTCGAGCCGGCGTTGCTGCTCCCAGGTCAACAGGGCGCGCAACGCATCCATCAACGGCACTCGTGAAAGGTGATCGCGTCTCGTAACGCCATCGAGCCACGCGGCGAGCCACGTCTCGAGAGAAGCGGTGAGCGAAGCGTCGTCTACCGCGGGCCACTCTTTCGCTTCAGGCATCGCGTTCCGGATGAACTCCATGCGCGCCTGCAGATCGCGCCCATCGCGATTCCACGGCAGCGCCTCGATACCCATTTCGCGAACGCCCACAAGCATTGCCGCACGTGCCGCTTCCACAGGAACGACGGGCAAAGGTTGTTCGTCGAACACGATCGAGTCGAGCCGCACCACGCGGCGCGCGATCACCGCCTGATCACGTGTGCTCCATTCGACGGACTCTGCGCGTTGCAGCCGTTCTTTCAGATGTTTCTCGATATCCTCCCGGCTGAGAGGCGCCGCAAGAAGAATGCGCGCATCGCGCTCGCGGTCATCGAGATCCACCGCCACGATGAATTCCTGCCGGCCGAGACTTTGCACATCCGCGAAGTGCGCACCACGGCCGTTCGCAAGCGTGTAGCGCGCATCCGTGCCGGGGCGTCGACGTCCCACACGATCGGGGAAAGCGAAGGCGAGCAGCAGTCCCGCATCAGAGGTGCCGCGGTTCGTGCTGTCTTCACGCCCCGCGAGGCGGCGAGCCAGCTCTCGTGCCATTCGTCGCGCTCTTTCAAACGCGCCTCGATCTGCGCCTTGCGGTGGTCGGTCACTGCGGATCACATCCAATCGCGCACGCACGTCTGCATCGCGAGCACCGGCAGCGCCACGCAAGAGATCGCGCTCACTTAGAAGGGCGGCGAAGTCCGCGCCCACCGCAAGGCTTCCAATATCGCGGGCTCGCAGCAGCATGTGCGCCAATCGCGGATGCACGCCGAGCTGCGCCATCTCCCGTCCATGCGCGGTGATGCGGCCTTGAGCGTCGAGCGCGCCGAGTTTTGCCAGCAGGTCTCGCGCGCTCGCGAGCATTGCCGCCGGCGGCGCGTCCAACCAACGCAGCTCAGTGGCGTCTCGCGCACCCCAGCTCGCAAGGTCCAATGCGAGGGGGGCGAGATCAGCCTCAGCAATTTCAGGCGCCGCGAACGGGGCGAGACTCCGATGTGCGCCTTCGCTCCACGCGCGATAGCACACCCCGGGCTCGACGCGCCCCGCTCGACCCTGTCTTTGATCCGCCGAAGCGCGCGAAATACGCTGCGTCTCGAGACGGCTCATGCCGGTGGCAGGATCGAACGCCGACCGTCGTACCAGGCCCGAATCCACCACGATGCGCACACCCGGGATAGTGAGGCTGGTCTCCGCGATGTTCGTGGCCAGCACGACTTTTCGCGTGCCATCAGTGGACGGCGCCAGCGCCGCATCCTGCTCACCTGCGGAGAGCTCACCGAACAAAGGCAGAATCGCCAGCGACCTCAGATCGCGCCCGTCTGCGGCGCCGGCGCGCGGCGCAGTCGCCGACTGCACACGCTCCTGCAACAGACTCTGCACCCGTCGAATCTCGCGAGCACCTGGCAGGAACACGAGAACGTCCCCAGGCTCGTCGAGCAGCGCCGCGTGAACAATCTGCGCAACCAGCCGCTCGGGAGATTCCTGTTGCCCGCGCGCCGCCGTGGGATCGAATATCAACGGCGCTCCCTTGCCGGCGTAACGAGTTTCGACCGGAAACATGCGCCCTTGCGCGCTGACCAGTGGCGCATCGTCGAGCAGCGCGGCCACCCGCTCGCCATCCAGCGTGGCGGACATCACCAGGAGCTTGAGGTCCGGCGCCACGTTCTCGCGCGCGTCGATGGCCAGGGCCAATCCCAGGTCCGCCTGCAGGCTGCGCTCGTGATACTCGTCGAAGATCAGCGCGGCGACCCCGTCGAGGGACGGGTCACTTTGAAGCATCCGGGTGAGCACGCCTTCGGTGACCACCTCCACGCGAGTGTCCCGCGACACCCGGGTATCCATTCGCATGCGGTACCCGACGGTCTGCCCGACGCCTTCCTTCAACGTCTGCGCCATTCGCTGAGCCACCGCGCGGGCGGCGAGCCGGCGCGGCTCCAGCATGATCAACCGCTTGCCGCGAGCCCAGGCTTCACCGAGCAATGCCAGGGGAACCACGGTACTCTTGCCAGCACCGGGCGGCGCCTGAAGGACCACGCTTCGGTGAGCCGCAAGCGCCGCACGCAACTCGGGCAGCACATCGTCGATCGGGAGTCCGGATTCGCGCATCGGGCGCGGAGCATGCGGACCGCTCTGGCCGCACGCAAGCCGGTGCCGGCCGGGCCGCAAATGCGAGTGAGGTGCGCCGGAGCGGGAACATCGACGCAACCGTGCCGTTAATTCGATGCTGCGCACGTGGGCACCTGGCCCAGTGACTGCAGCGCCACTCCGGGGAGAAAGTTCATGCGTTGGCAAGGCAGTCGCCGCAGCAGCAACGTCGAAGACTATCGCGGCAGCCGTTTTGGCGGCGGCGGCTTGAAACTCGGCGTGGGCGGCACGCTCATCGCCCTCGTGGCCGGGTACTTCCTGGGCATCGACCCGCGCGTCATCCTCGGCCTGACCCAGTCCCTGCCCGCAGGCCCCGCCCCGACGGCCGTGGAGGGCGCCCCGACGGACGAGGAAGGCCAGTTCATCTCCGCCGTGCTCGGCGACACCGAAGACACCTGGAGCGCCGTGTTCCAGGCGAACGGCTCGCAGTACACGCCGCCCAAGCTGGTTCTGTTCAACGGGCAGGTGCAATCCGCCTGTGGCTCCGCGAGCGCCGCCGTGGGCCCGTTCTATTGCCCCGGCGATCACAAGGTGTACCTGGACCTGGGTTTCTACCAGGAGCTCAAAACCCGCTTCAACGCCCCCGGCGACTTCGCGCAGGCCTACGTGCTGGCGCATGAAGTCGGCCACCACGTGCAAACGCTGCTCGGCATCGAAGACAAAGTGCGCTCGGCGCAGAACGGCGCGCCGAAAGAGCAGGCCAACCAGTTACAGGTAAAAATGGAATTGCAGGCGGACTGCTTCGCCGGCGTGTGGGCCCACACCACCGACTCGCGCAAGCTGCTCGAGGCCGGCGACGTCGAGGAGGCGCTGGGCGCCGCCGCGGCCATCGGCGACGATCGGCTGCAGAAGCAGGCCGGCGCCCGGGTGAACCCCGAGAGCTGGACCCACGGCTCGTCGGAGCAGCGGGTTCACTGGTTCCGCCGCGGCCTGGAGAACGGCTCCGTCGACGCCTGCGATACCTTCGGCATGCGCTAGGCTAGGCCGCCCCCGCCGCTGACTTCGCCTCCTGGTCCATCTCCTCGGCGCGCAGG
>JBDTUL010000116.1:0-13065 GCA_040007735.1 Gammaproteobacteria bacterium
AGATCACGAAGGCCATGCAGATGGTGGCCACGAGCAAGATGCGTCGCGCGCAGGACCGCATGAAGCTCGCGCGTCCCTATGCCGAGAAGATTCGCAACGTCATCGGGCATCTGAACGAGGCGAACCCGGACTACCGGCATCCGTTCCTGCAGGAGCGCGAGGTCGTCAACGTCGGCATCATCGTCATCTCCACGGATCGTGGGCTTGCCGGTGGTCTGAACGCGAACATCTTCAAGCAGGTGCTGAACCTGCTGAAGGAATGGGATGGCAAGGCGAAAGTGAGCCTGTGCCTCATTGGCACGAAGGGCCTCACGTTCTTCCGCCGCCTCGGCCTGCCGATTCTTGCGAACGTGTCCGGTCTCGGTGATCGCCCGCACATCAACGATCTCATCGGCACCGTCAAAGTGATGCTCGATGCGTATCGCGACGGCAAGATCGACCGGCTGTATCTCGTGAATTCACAGTTCGTGAACACGATGACGCAGAAGCCAGTGGCCGAGCAGCTGCTGCCGGTGATGTCCGTGGACAACTCGGGTCTCCAGGAGCACTGGGACTACATTTACGAGCCCGACGCGAGAGAGATTCTCGACGGGCTGCTGATGCGCTACATCGAATCCCAGGTGTACCGCGCCGTCGTCGAAAACGTCGCCTCCGAGATGGCCGCCCGCATGGTCGCCATGGGTGCCGCCACCGACAACGCCGGCAAGCTCATCAGTGAACTTCAATTGATCTACAACAAGGCACGCCAGGCCGCGATCACGAAAGAGCTCGCGGAGATCGTCGGCGGCGCTGCTGCGGTTTAGAGGATTACAGGTATGGCTACGGGCAGAATTACTCAGATCATCGGCGCGGTCATCGACGTGGAGTTCCCGCGTGAGGACATTCCGCGCGTGTATGAAGCGCTGAAGCTGAAAGACGTTGATCTGACGCTCGAAGTGCAGCAGCAGCTCGGCGACGGCGTGGTGCGAACCATTGCCATGGGCGCCTCCGAAGGCCTGCGCCGCGGACTCGACGTGGTGTCGAGCGGTGGCCCCATCACCGTTCCGGTGGGCAAGGCAACGCTCGGCCGCATCATGGACGTGCTCGGCGCACCCCAGGACAACCGCGGCCCGGTGGCCTCGGAGACGCGTCTTCCGATTCACCGCCCGGCGCCTTCCTTCGCGGAACAGGCCGGTGGTGGTGACCTGCTCGTCACGGGCATCAAGGTTATCGACCTGCTCGTGCCGTTCGCCAAGGGCGGTAAGGTCGGCCTGTTCGGCGGCGCCGGCGTCGGCAAGACCGTGAACATGCTCGAGCTCATCAACAACATCGCCAAGCAGTACTCGGGTCTTTCCGTGTTCGCAGGCGTCGGTGAGCGTACCCGCGAAGGCAACGATTTCTATCACGAGATGGCCGAGTCGGGCGTCATCGACCTCAAGAACCTCGAGAACTCGAAGGTCGCGATGGTGTACGGCCAGATGAACGAGCCGCCGGGCAATCGCCTGCGCGTCGCGCTCTCGGGTCTCACGATGGCCGAAGCCTTCCGCGACGAGATCGGTGCGAACGGCAAGGGCCGCGACGTGCTGTTCTTCGTCGACAACATCTATCGCTATACCCTGGCCGGCACGGAAGTGTCCGCGCTTCTCGGCCGCATGCCTTCGGCGGTGGGTTACCAGCCGACGCTGGCCGAAGAAATGGGTGTGCTCCAGGAGCGCATCACGTCCACGAAGACGGGCTCCATCACGTCTATCCAGGCCGTGTACGTTCCCGCGGACGACTTGACCGATCCGTCTCCCGCCACCACGTTCGCTCACTTGGATGCCACGGTGGTGTTGTCGCGTCAGATCGCATCGCTGGGCATCTATCCCGCGGTAGACCCGCTGGATTCCACCAGCCGTCAGCTCGACCCGCTCATCGTTGGTGAAGAGCACTACAACACGGCCCGCGGCGTGCAGGCCGTGCTCCAGCGTTACAAGGAATTGCAGGACATCATCGCGATTCTCGGTATGGACGAGCTGTCGGCCGACGACAAGCTGCTCGTTTACCGCGCGCGCAAGATTCAGCGCTTCCTGTCGCAGCCGTTCAACGTTGCGAAGGTGTTCACCGGCCAGGACGGCAAGATCGTGCCGCTGAAGGACACCATCAAGGGCTTCAAGGGCATCATCGCGGGCGACTACGACTCGCTGCCGGAACAGGCTTTCTACATGGTCGGTTCCATCGAAGAAGCCGTCGAGAAGGCAAAGACGATTCAGTGATGCTGATGAATGTCTCTATTCTTCCGGCGCGCTTCGCGACGCTATTCGTTCGGGGTCGCGCTGCGCGATCCCCGTTGAACCCCGGCCGCAGGCCGTAGGAACATATGGCAGACACACCGCACACCATTCAGGTCGACATCGTCAGCGCCGAGGGCGAGATTTTCTCCGGCCTGGCGAAGATGGTGTTCGCGCCCGCCTCCCAGGGTGAGCTGGGCATCGCGCCCCGTCACGCGCCGCTTCTAACGCTGCTGAAGGCGGGTGAAGTGCGCGTGCAGACACCGGAAGGCGACGAGCAGTCCTTCTACGTGGGCGGTGGCGCTCTCGAAGTGCAGCCTCATCATGTCACCGTGCTCGCCGACACGGCGCTGCGCGCGAAAGACATCGACGAGGCCGCAGCGCTGGCAGCCAAGCAGCGAGCGGAAGAGGCGCTGAAGGACAACACGACCGTCATCTCGCAGGCCGAGGCGCTGGCCGAACTGGCGCGCGCGGCCGCGATGCTGAAGGTGCTCGATCGCATGCGGAAACTTCGCACCTGAGTACTCGCCGGCCTGTCCTGCGGCCGGCTGACACGTGACGGACATCGCGGCAGCCTCGTCGGCGACCCAGTGAGCGGCACGCATGTTTTTCCTGCGAACTGAGTTCTGGCGCGCCCTGCGCTCCAATCTTCAGGCCGGGCTGCGGCTCTTCAGTCTGCGCGCCGTGCAGCCCGGCGAGTTCACCACCACTTTCGATCAGGTCCTCGGACTGTTCGCCGTAGTCATTCTCGTGGCCGTCGGTTTCGACTGGCTGCGGTGTGATCCCGACACCGAATTCGGCTTCTATGGCTTGTACGCATGGGTGTACTACCTGCTCGGCGGCTTCTGGACGTGCGCGCTGGCCGCCCGTTTGCAGAGTCCTCACGCGAACACGCGAGCGCTGCTTGTCGCGGGTCTCGCCGCCGCTCCCTACGTCATCGGCCTTCTCTGGCTGCTCTATCGGCTGCCCTTAATCGGCTCGCGGCCGCGGCTGGCGGGCGGCATCGCCCTGGGCGTGATTGCGCTGCTGAGCATGCGCGCGGTGCGCGTCGTGTTTGGCTACACCCGCCGCGGCACGCTCCTGCTCATTTTCGTGGCCGTGCTGGGCCTGCCGCGATTCCTGTCTTACCTCGATATCGACACAAACCTCTGGACGGCACCGCAGGCCGACGAGGCGGAGCCCGAAAACCCGGACGACTACTACGCCAGCGAGTCGATCCTCTTCGAGGAAGCCTCGCGCATCGATGCCGCCGTGGATGCCATCGCTCCGCGACGCGCTGGCGTTGCGAACTCGTACTTTTTGGGCTTCGCAGGCCACGGCGCGCAGCGGGTGTTCCGGCGCGAAGCGCTCTATGCCGAGAAGGTGTTCGCGAAGCACTTCGCTACCGGGCCGCGCTCCGTCGAGCTGATCAACGACGTGACAGACCGCGACGTCTATCCGCTCGCCACCGTCTCCGGCTTGCGCTACGCCCTACAACTTGTGGGCCAGCGCATGGATCGCGACAACGACGTGCTCTATCTCTTCATCACCTCGCACGGCTCGCGCGAGGACGGCATCGATGTCTCGAACGGCGCGATGCCGTTGCCGCCGCTTGCGCCCAGCGATCTTCGCGAGGCGCTGGACGATTCCGGCATCCAGTGGCGCGTGATCGTCGTCTCGGCCTGCTATGCCGGCGTCTTTCTCGATGCCCTGAAATCGGACACCACCCTGGTCATCACGGCGGCGGACGCCGAGCACAATTCATTCGGTTGTGCGGACGATCGGGACCTCACCTATTTCGGCGAGGCACTGCTGCGAGACGCGCTGCCCGGCGCTGCCTCCCTCGAAGCCGCCTTCCTGAAGGCGCGCGCCCTTGTCGACGAACGCGAAAACGCGGAGCACCTGGCCCACTCCAATCCACAGATTTTCCTCGGCTCGGCCATCAGGGCGAAGCTCGCAAGCCTGACCAAGAGCCTGCCCGAATAATGGTCGCCTACTGCGGCCGCTCCTCATGGGGCATCTTGCCGCGATCCTTTCGCTTACCCTGTTTCATATATAGGCCCCGCCATGCGCGCGAAACGATCGCGCCAAGCTTCCCCATGAGGAGCGCCCTCGCTACGGCGCCCGTTACTCGGGCAGGCTCTTGCGCCGCGCCGCTGCCATCGGGATCACAAAACCCGGGGAAATAGCGGCCGGGGGCGATGGCGTCCTCTACAATCCCGCCATGCCACTCAGCATCGTGATTCTGGCCGCTGGCCAGGGCAAGCGGATGCGTTCCGACTTGCCGAAGGTCCTGCAGCCGCTCGCCGGGCGGCCGCTTCTCAAACATGTCATCGAGGTCGCCCAGTCGCTCGAGCCCGCCGACGTTCGCGTGGTCTTCGGGCACGGCGGCGACCGCGTCCGCGAGGCGCTCGCGACCGAGAAGGTGTCGTGGGTGTTGCAGGCGGAACAGCTGGGCACGGGCCACGCCGTTCTCCAGGCCGCGCCGGACATTCCTCCCGACAATCTCGTACTCGTCCTGTACGGGGACGTGCCTCTCATCCGCCGTTCCACTCTCGAAGAGCTGGTGAAGCTCGCTGGCGATAACGCGTTGAGCCTGCTCACCATGGTGGTCGAAGACCCCACCGGTTACGGGCGCGTCGTTCGGGATGCGAAAGGCGAAGTGCAGAAGATCGTCGAGCAGAAGGATGCGACGAAGCCGCAACTCAAGATCACCGAGTGCAACACGGGCATCGTGGCAGCCCCAGCTCGCCTCATGCGCCAGTGGCTCGGCCTGCTGAAGAGCGACAACTCACAGGGCGAGTACTACCTCACCGACATCATTGCGATGGCGGCGGCAGAGGGCATCAAGATCAACACGCTCGTGTCGCCCACGGCCGGTGAAGTGCTGGGCGTGAACGACAAAGTGCAACTTGCCGAGGCCGAGGGTCTGCGCCGTGCGCAGGTAGCGCGGGATCTGATGATCGCCGGCGTCACGCTCGCGGATCCGGCGCGGCTGGACGTGCGCGGCACGCTCGTGCACGCAAGTGATGTGTTCATCGACGTGAATGCGGTCTTCGAAGGCAATGTCACGCTCGGCAATCGCGTGCGCATCGGGCCGAACTGCGTCGTTCGCGACGCGCAGATCGGCGACGACACGCAGGTGTTCGCGAACTGCGTCATCGAGAACACGAATATCGGCCCGAATTGCAGCATCGGCCCGTTCTCGCGTTTCCGCCCGCATTCAACGCTCGCTGGCGGCGTGCACATCGGCAATTTCGTCGAAGTGAAGAATTCAACGCTGGGCGCCGACTCGAAGGCGAACCATCTCGCGTATGTCGGCGATGCGCAGGTCGGCAGCCGCGTGAACATCGGCGCCGGCACCATCGTCGCCAACTACGACGGCGCGAACAAACACCGCACGATCATCGAAGACGAAGTCCACACCGGCTCGAACAGCGTCATCGTCGCGCCCATCACGCTCGGCAAGGGCGCAACGGTCGCGGCGGGCTCGACAGTTGCGATGAACGTGCCGCCCGGCAAGCTGACACTGGCGCGCGCACGCCAGGTGACCATCGACGGCTGGGAACGTCCGACCAAGCCGAAGAAATAGCCGCGAGTCCACGGAACGCGCGCGCGGCGCTGCAACGCCTTTGTAGCACTCGTTGTGTAACTTCCCGCAGCCACGATCGAATCGCGGCGGGGAGAAAACATGAGCGCCTCCGAAGGCAGTCGCGCCGAATGGCTCGACCACAAGTTCTGGGATCGGCTCGAGCTGATCGAGTCCCGGCATCAGCGCATTCAGACCGAGCACGACGCCGCACGGCGCGGCCTCGAGCGCCTCTCCCTCGAAGAATTCTCGCAGCTGCGTGAGGCATGGCGCCGCTACTGCGATGTGATCGCCGAGCTCGATCGCACGACCGGCGAGCTCGAAGTGCTTCGCACCCAGGCCATCTGACCCCGACCCATCGTGCCGCCCAAGCTTTTGTCCCGTCGCGCCCTCGACGAGCTCGGCTCGCTCCAGTCCACCGTGCGCGAGTTGGCCCAGGGCCGAAACATGGCCGTCCGCATATTCACCGCCAGCCGCTTCGTCGCCATTGCCTCCGCCCAGCGCGAGTTCTGGCTGGAATTCTCCTGGCTCGACCAGGAGTACCGGATAGCGGTGCGCCGGCTCGCCCAGTTCTGTACTGATCATCGCAACGCGCCGGATGCGCGCTGGAGCAACCCTTGAGCAAGTGCGCGTTGATCACAGGAGTGACGGGGCAGGATGGCGCCTACCTCGCCGAGCTGCTGCTGCAGAAGGGTTACGAGGTGCATGGCCTGAAGCGCCGCGCGTCGTCCTTCAACACCGACCGCGTCGATCACCTGTACCAGGAGCCGCACGCGCAGAACGTCCGGTTCCGCCTGCACTACGGCGATCTTACAGACGCCACCAACCTGCTGCGGGTCATCCAGCAGGTGCAGCCCGACGAAATCTATAACCTCGCGGCTCAGAGCCACGTGGCGGTGTCGTTCGAAACACCTGAGTACACGGCCAACGCCGACGCGATCGGCACGCTGCGAATTCTCGAAGCCATTCGCATCCTGCGGCTGGAGAAGCGCACGCGCTTCTACCAGGCCTCGACCTCGGAAATGTTCGGCAAGGTGCAGCAGACGCCCCAGAACGAGCAGACGCCGTTCTATCCGCGCTCACCGTACGGCGTGGCGAAGCTCTATGCGCACTGGATCACCATCAACTATCGCGAGTCGTACGGCCTGTTCGCCTGCAGCGGCATCCTGTTCAATCACGAGTCGCCGATCCGAGGGGAAACCTTTGTTTCCCGCAAGATCACGCGCGGTCTTGCTCGGGTGCATGAAGGCCTGCAGGCTTGCGTCTATCTCGGCAATCTCGACGCGCGCCGCGACTGGGGTCATGCCCGGGACTACGTGCGCGCCCAATGGCTGATGATGCAGCAGGAAGTGCCTGAGGATTTCGTCATCGCTACCGGCGAACAGCATTCCGTACGCGAGTTCGTCGAGAAGGCGGGTGCGGGGCTTGGCATGCGCATCGAGTGGCGCGAGCGGGGAGAGGGCGAATACGGCTTCGATGCGAAGAACGGCCGCACGGTCGTGCGGGTCGATCCGCGCTATTTCCGGCCGGCGGAGGTTGAAACCTTGCTGGGGGATGCCTCGAAAGCCCGAAACCAGCTCGGGTGGATGCCGACCGTGAGCTTCGACGATCTGGTCAGCGAGATGGTGAAAGGCGACCTCGAGCTGGCCCGGCGCGACTCGATGGTGCTCCGGGAAGGCTATCGCGCCACCGCCCAGGCAACAGATTGACTTCGCCCACGGGGCGTTCTCCAGCCGCCCGGCGATTGAGGGCTCTTGATTCCGGAATCGGCATCCGGAAGCCCTCAATCGCCGGGCGGCTAAAGAAAGTTTGATAACGATTAACTATGAATCGCACGAGTCGCATCTACATCGCGGGTCACCGGGGTCTCGTCGGCTCCGCCATTGAGCGGCGCTGCCGTGCCATCGGATTCAACAATCTCATCCTGCGTTCGCGGCAGGAGTTGGAGCTGTGCAACCAGCGGGCGGTCGACGAGTTCTTCGCCGCCAACCGTCCCGACTATGTGTTCCTGGCGGCGGCGAAAGTCGGGGGCATCCACGCGAACAACTCGCAGCCGGCCGATTTCATTCGCGAAAATCTGCTGGTTGCCTCGAACGTCATCGACGCCGCCTGGCGTAACGGTGCGCGCAAGCTTCTGTTCCTGGGCTCGAGCTGCATCTACCCGAAGCTCGCTCCGCAGCCTCTGCGCGAAGAATATCTTCTGACCGGCGCGCTCGAGCCGACCAACGAGTGGTACGCCATCGCGAAACTGGCCGGCCTCAAGATGTGCCAGGCCTATCGCCGCCAGCACGGCTTCGACGCCATTACGGCCCTGCCGACCAATCTGTACGGCCCGGGAGACAACTTCGACCTGGAAACCTCGCATGTGCTGCCCGCGCTGCTGCGAAAGATCGACACCGCACGGGCCACGGCGACGGGCACGGTGACGTTGTGGGGAAGCGGCACCCCACGGCGCGAGTTCCTGTATGTGGACGACCTGGCCGACGCCTGCGTGCATCTCATGCAGCGTTATTCCGGCGAGGCTCCGATCAACGTGGGTTGCGGGGAAGACCTCACCATCCGGGAGCTCGCCGAGACCATTGCCGGTGTCGTCGGCTATACCGGCCGCTTCAACTTCGACAGTACTCGTCCGGATGGCACGCCCCGCAAGGTGCTGGACGTTTCAAAGCTCAACGCGTTCGGGTGGCGAGCCCGCACGAGCCTCGCAGAGGGTTTGCGTACGACGTTGAGCTGGTATCACGAGCATGAATTGCAGGATGCGGTAGCCGACTACGGACCCATCCCGGAGACGACCTGATTCAGGGTGTGGCGGTCTTCGGTTGGACAAAGTATTGAGTTACGAGCAGCCCCGCAGCCATGACGAGTAGCGGAACCAGATGTCGTTCGTAGGCAAATACTGCGACATAGGGTGCGAATGCCGCCGCAAGCAACGCCAGCGTCCATAGCGCCTCCCGCCGGCGAGGACCACGCAGGTCGACTACCAGACGTGCGACCAGGGCAAAGAACAGCAGGCGTGCAAAGCCCATCCACCCCGCCATGGCGATCGTGACCGGACGCGGGTACTCCTGGTCTTTCTCGGTTGCCGAGACGTGATACGGAGTGTGGCGAAGCTCGAAAAAAGCCACTTCTATCTTCTTCCCAAGGAATCTCAACACATCGAGCGGATGTGTCTCGGCCCAGCGGAGGGAGCGCTGGGTATTGAACTTGTCCCAGGCCCATTCGTCCGCGAAGCATGCAGGCCCTGCGAGTGAGCCGAGAGCAACGGAACGACCGTCCTCCAGCACCGCACGCTCGGAGTCGAAGGTGCGGTCGAGCGAGACCTGCGGATAGATCGCGAGGCTCGCGGAATTGAATCCGCGAAAGAGATTTTCGCCGTTCCACGACGATGAGAAGTGCAGGGCACCAGTCGTAGCAAACACGTGGGCGCCCCACGCGAGGAACGGTATGACGCTGAACGCCAGTGCCGCCGCTTTCATTCTTGCACCAAGCCTTTCACTCGAGAGGAGGATGCCCAGAACGACGAGCAGGATGAGCAGCGTGGTGGTCTTGGTGAAGTACATGAGCACGGCGATCGCAAGCGCTACGCAGCCCATCAGTGTCTGTCGCATCTCACTCGTGGCGAGCGCGGGTCTCAGGAAATACGCAAGGGCGACCGCCAGACCCAGTTCGAGATCGAGGAGCATTCCTTCTTCGTATGTGATTGCACTCCCATGCTTTAGCGCCTGCGGTCCGAGGTAGATGGCGTACAGGAGCACCACGCCCAAGGCCGAGGGCCGCATGTCGCCAACCAGGACGGCCAGCAAGCCAGCGAGCATGAGGGCCATGAGCACGCACTTCGCGAACGCGACGGCGGCTGACTGCTCGCCGACGGATTTTGCCAAACCCGCGTAGAGCAGCGGCATCGCCGGCATGCGCGTGGCGTACTGGCACTGGTGCTCGCCGCACGTGGGAAATGGCGCAGGCGCGCAGGAACGAAATTCTCCCGACGAGAGAAGGCTTTCGACGAAGCCGCCGAAGCCGAAACCCACCTGAACGATGCTTTGTGAGCCCTCGGCCATGCGTTCGATCAGGAGGTATCTGGGCAGGAGGGCGACGAACGGCATGATGACGAGAAGCGTCGCGAAGAGCCGCCCTCGCTGGCCAGCCGCCAACAGGCGCTGCAGGCGCACGTTCACCGTTGCGCCTCAAAAGGGTGCGGGGATGCGGCTGGGCGGGGCGTGTGAGGCGGTTCAGGGACCGGGCGGGGTACAGGCATGAGCGACGAACATCCAACTCCGATCCCGCGCACTGTACGGCGCCACTGTTACTGCCGCGTCACAACGGCCCGTTCCTGATCTCGCCCGCCCCTTCCGGAACGCCGCTCGACATCGCACGGATTTCCTGGCCTGAGCGCCCGTGAGGCGCTTTTTTTTGCCGTGTAAACGTTAGCGGAGCAATCGTCACAGAAGCGACAACGCTTTGAAACACTGCATGACTACGATTTTATGTGAAGCGAACAACAACTCGGAAGACATTGGCGGGACACAGGATGATCGAAAGTCGCAAACAAGCTGTTTCGATTCGCATGAACACCGCCGACGTTCGTAAGGTAAAGAAGCTCGCGCAGCGCCTCGGCGTGCGCGACTCCGATGTCATACGTTTCGCCGTGAAGAGCATGCTCGGACGACTCGGGCCACTGCATGAGCCAGAAGCCGGCGGCCGCAATCTGGTTCCCGTCTTCGTCGAATCCGGAGGCGAGCTGCTGCGGTTCTTCGATCTGGACACCACGCGGCTCGAAAACATCATCAACGGTGGCGTCGAGGCGTCCAAGCGCGTGGATCGCGACGACATCGCGTTGCTGGCACTCACCGGGGCGCAGGAAGCGTATGCAGCCCTGCGCCTGAGCGAGCTCAACCCGGCCGACAAAGGTCGCGGTAACCAGGTGGAGCTGTCCGTGTCGCTACGCCAGTACTTGTACGACAAATACGTCTACCGCCAGAGCGGCGAGCCCCACGGACCGGAAGCGGTCGCCGATGCCGCGCACCTCCCGTTGGCCGCGCGGCCCTACGAAGTTTCAGAAGCATGAGGTTGTCTATGAAAGCGTTCAGCAGATTCAAAATCCTGGCGGCCCTCCTGGTGGCAGCAATCCAGGCTCCCGCAGCTCACGCCGACATGGTGTTGGGCGGGTCTACCGACCTCATCAGTGGCTCGCAGTCGTACACCATGGCGTTCGTGGCGCCGACGAGCGGTACCGTCACCTTCCAGCTCTCCATCCTGAATTGGCCGGAGCCCCTCGAAGGTCTCAGCGTCTCAGCGACCACCGCGAGCGACCTGCTGCGGTCGCTGTCGCTAGACGACACGACGAAGTCTTCGGACTTCATGACATTTGACGTTGGCGGCCCGGGGGCTTTCTTTGCGCACGTGAGTGGCAAGGCCCGGGGCGACTTGCAGCTCGGTCTGTATTCGCTGCGAGTGACGTTCACGCCGAGTGCGGTTCCGCTGCCGGCCAGTGCATGGCTGCTGGCGACAGGCGCTGCATTGATGTTCGTCTTCGTTCCGGGATTCCGCCGCCGTCGCCAGCAGGACGAGGTCAGCGGCCTCGCGGCCTGATCCGAAAACGCGCGGAAGAAATCCAGCGGCGACCCGCGCAAGAATTTGTTGCGCGCGTCCGCCGCGGGCTTTCCGGCAACGAAAGCGTCACGTATGGCGCTTAGTATGACAATCGTCCACAGCGTCACCCCACGCCGCTTCTGCTTGCGCGGCCGTGGCGTCACTACGAAACAGAACACTCATGTCCGTTTTCCGACCCATATTGTTTCTCGCGCTACAGTCGATGGTTGGCTTTGCAATGGCCAACACAACCGACACCGGCAGCGCGCGCACGCCGGTAAATGCCTACCGCCTGCAACCCGGAGACGTCCTGGACATCACGGTCTGGAAGGAACAGGACCTGCACGCCGAAGTCATCGTGCGCCCGGACGGCGCACTTTCGTTTCCCCTCGTGGGCGACGTGGATGCGGGCGGGAGGACGGTTGAGGATGTGCGCGCGAGCCTGGTCGAGCGGCTGAAGAGCTACATTCCAACGCCCGTCGTGACGGTCGCGGTGAAGGCCATCGGCGGCAACCGGATTTATGTCGTGGGGAAGGTCGTCCGCTCGGGCGAGTTCCCGTTCAGCAGCCCGCTCGATGTGATGCAGGCCCTGAGCCTGGCAGGCGGCGCCACTTCTTTCGCCTCGCTCAACGATATCGTCATCCTCCGCCGCGAGAATGGCCAGCAACAGGCCATTCATTTCGAGTATGCCGATGTGGCGCGTGGCAAGAAATTGGCGCAGAACATTCAGCTCCGCAGCGGTGACACCGTTGTTGTGCCGTGAGCGGTTGGTGCGCGGTGAGCATTACGGCTCGCGCGCGTTGCGCCTGACGTCGCAGGTGACGTTTGGTGTGGCCATTGCGGCGGGCATGGTGCTGCCGGAAGCGCAGGCCGAAGAATGGTCCATGACGCCGAAACTCAACTGGACCGTCGGCCAGGACAGCAACCCGCGGCTGGTACGCGATGCGGAATCCAGCGGCAGCGCTGCCACGACCCTGGATCTGCAGTTCCAGCGCGCAACCGAAAATACGAGCATCCAGGTTGCTCCGCACCTGCGCCTGCAGCGATTTACGGATCCCGATCTCGGCAACAACCACGACGTGAGTCTGACGGCCGGGCTGTCGCGGCAGCTCGAGCGGTCGCGGCTCGATCTGGGCACGTTGCTTTCAGACACGAGCACGCTCATCACCGATCTCGCGGAGACGGGCATCGTTCGCGACAATTCGCATCGTCGCACGGCGCAAGCGGACCTCAGCTACACCCTCATGCTGGCGGAGTCGCGAATCCTGTTTGCGCAATTCTCATACTCCGACGTGAGTTACTACGGCAGCAATTCGAGCGCGTTCGTGGGCTATCGCTCTCCCAACGTGACCGTGGGCGAGAAATTCATTCTGTCGGAGCGGCTGAGCCTGTCCCTGAGCGCATTCGGCAATCGTCTCTACAGTGATACGCGCAATGGCGGCAGCGAACAGACCGGTGCACAGCTGGGATTCAGCTACGCGATGTCCGATGTGTCACAGCTCGACGCGTCACTGGGCTCCAGCAGGCGCACGCTGGGCGGCGACCAGAGCTCGGGCACCGTGGCGTCGGCCTCGTTCACACATGACCTGTCGCGCGGACGCCTGGCGCTCAGTTACTCGCGCAACCTGGTGCCCAATGGGTTCGGCGTCTTCGTCGAAC
>JBDTUL010000117.1:0-13061 GCA_040007735.1 Gammaproteobacteria bacterium
TCGAGCTGAAGCAGCACCTCTTCGACACCTACTATCACGCAGTGGCGCTGGAGACGCCGGACACCACGTTCATTACGGCGGATGAGCGGTATCTGCGCGTGGCGCGGGCGAAGGGGCGGATCATGTATCTGATGGATTGGGATGGGTGACCACGATCCGTCTTCAAAGAGGGCCATCCCACTGATGAGACCCCACGATCTCAAGGAGTCCGACTGGAGGACTCTCAGACGTATGCAACCACTTGCGCTGGAGCGCCTTTGCAAGCGGGTGCTCGCCGAGATCGAGAGCGTTCAGCATGACGGCGCGCGAACCTTCCACCAGCGCTATCTGGACATCTATCGGATCGTCGAACGGCACGATCGCAAGATGACCGCCATCTTTGACGACATCAGGCGTTCCAATGCAATTCTTAAATTGGCACTCATGTGCTCCAGCGGATTGCTGGAGGAACCGGAGATCGCAAGCTTCAGCGAAGAGACGCGCGCGGCTATCGCGTTCCACACCGAACCAACATAGCCAGAAGCGCTCGCGCACTACTCTCACCGCCTCCCAGCCTGAAACTACTTCATAGCCGCGGATTGCATAGAACGCAAGGCGGCACCGACTGCAAACGCCGAAGTAGGGAGGAGAATGCGATGCGACCAAGGAAGGCCTTCGAAAACGCTCGACACAAAAGTCGCGATTGCGGCCAGGACCGTGCTGGCGAGCCAAACCCAACCACGAGCGGAATTCCACACCTGTCCTAGCTTAAGCACGCTTGCGACCCAACATTCTTGTCCGTCTGAAGATGGCTCACCTGCCATACGAGCGAGTGTCGCCTGCCTGGAGCTGGGTCGAATGGTAATGGGACACGCGCACTGGCGCGACCCGCATGTCCGCCGTCTCCGGGGCAAGCAGGAGGGACGGAGCCCTCCCGCCGATGACTGTCCGTGCGGCGGGGATTTCAGAGTGCGTTCGGCGCTCAACGACTGACCCGCCGTATGGCGTTTCGTTATCGCGATCGGCTCAATCGCACCATCGTCAACGACGATCATCCCGCGCGCATTCTGGCGGGAGTGCGTCACTGGAGGCCCGTCTTCCCCTTGCTAAACGAACCCCGGAATTGTAACGTCTAACGTTAGATTTCCGGGGTTCTTTCTTCCATGATTACGCGCCGCCTGCGCCCCTACATCGAGGACCGGCTCAAACAGATGCCCGCCGTGGTGCTGCTCGGCCCACGCCAGGTCGGCAAGACCACGCTTGCCCGCAACATCGCTTCGCGCAAGTCGAAGTCCAGCGCGCTCTACCTGGATCTTGAGCGCCCGGTTGACCAGCGCCGCCTGCGGGATGCAGACGCCTTCTTGCGAGCCCAGGCTGGGAAGCTCGTCGTCATCGACGAGATTCACCGCGCCCCATCGCTGTTCGAGACCCTTCGCGGCATCATCGACGAGCGGCGTGCCGCGGGGGAGCGTTCGGGACACTTTCTGCTGCTGGGCTCCGCCGCGATCGAGCTGATGCGTCAGGCCTCGGAGACCCTGGCCGGCCGGGTCGCATACGTAAATCTCGGCCCGATCGACGCCTTGGAGTTTCCCGCTCAGATCGGCGACACCGATCGCCTATGGCTGCGCGGCGGCTTCCCGGACAGTGTGCTGGCCTCCAGTAATAGAGCGAGCCTCAACTGGCGACGCGACTTCATCCGCAGTTATCTCGAGCGCGACGTACCGATGTTCGCTCCGCGCATGCCCGCCGAGACGATCGGGCGACTGTGGACGATGCTCGCACACGCGCAGGGCACGCCTTTGAATCAGGCGCGGCTCGCATCGAGCCTCGGAGTCGGCTCTCCCGCAGTAGGTCGTTACATCGATCTCCTGGTTGACCTGCTGCTCGTACGTCGCTTGCGGCCGTGGGCCGGTAACGTCGGCAAACGGCTGGTGCGCACACCGAAGACCTACATCCGCGACAGCGGACTCACACACGCGCTGCTGGACATCGAGACTTGGGAGGACGTGCTGGGCCATCCGGTGGCCGGTGCGAGCTGGGAGGGATTCGTCATCGAGAATCTCATCACGGCGGCCGGCGAGCGGCGCACGCCGTACTTCTATCGAACCGAGGATGGCGCCGAGATTGACTTGATCTTCGAGCGAGGCGGCAAGCCGGAGATCGCGATCGAGATCAAACGCTCGTCCGCGCCCACACTCTCGCGCGGTTTTCATAGCGCACGCGATGCGCTCAAGGTGAAAGAGAGTTATCTCGTTCACGGAGGCGCCGACACTTGGCCCGAGGCCGACGGCGTCACAGCCCTCGGCTTGGCCGATCTGATGCGCAAGCTCACGAAGTCTTGAGCCAAGAGTGCGAGCGTTCGAGCACTGCCCGGCTGCCCGGTGTCGGCCAGCATGCCGACCGGCCGGTTGGCAGCAACTGATTGATAATTGACGTTCCTGCCACTCACCTGAGTTCGCGACGGCCCCTATTGTTGGACTTCCCAATACGGAGGCCGCCATGAGCGAAAAGAATCCTGCTGACCTTTCCTTCACCGGATGCAAACCCCTTTCGATCGGGATGGTGCTCTATCCGGGCTTCACCCTGCTCGATCTTGCTGGCCCGCAGACAGCATTCGGCCTGAATGGGCAGACGCATCTGCTGTGGAAAACGATGGAGCCCGTCCCGACTGACATGGGGTTTCGATGAACCCCACGAAGACGTTCGCCAACGCTCCTGAGAAGCTCGACGTCTCTTCGTGCCGGGTGGCTTTGGCACGATCGATGCCATGCAGGACAAGGAGATCATCGATTTCCTTGCGCGGGCCGGGAAGACCGCTCCTGCTTGTGGACGAAGGCCGCATCATTACCTCTGCAGGCGCCTCGGCCGGCCTCGATATGTGCCTTCACCGGCAAGCGATGGAGTCGGTGTGCTTATGCCCGCGCGATCAGGCCGCCCGGGCGCGCCCCTGAAGCAGCCGCGCCGGCAGGAAGATAATCGCGCGCAGCAGCTCGAACACGCCCTGCACGGCGATGCCCACGATCCTGAACGGAATCGACAGCAGCCACACCAGCGGCCACAGCACCAGCGCCAGCAGTGCCAACGGCCAGCACAGCACGAACAGAATCAGCCAGAGCAATAGTTTGATCACCGGAATACGCTAACCGCAGCGCCGGCCCAGCGCAACCCCGCCCGCCGTGACCGTCATTTGCGGGCGCGCGCGCCTCGCTGGAGCTCTTCCCGCAGGACGCGTCTCAGGGTTTCTTCGAGAGGCTCGCGGGCTCTATGGATGTGGTCTATCAGCGCGGAGTTGATCAGGGATTGATAGTTGCCCCCACCAGCGGCATTCACCTGTTCCCTGAACCAATCGATGACCTCTTCGTCGAGACGAATGGTGATCCGCGTCTTGCCCGGCGGCTCCCGAATGACCGGCCCACGTTTGGCCTTTGAAAAATCGTAGTATTTTCGCATTAGCGTTGCATGTAGAGCTGGCACTCCGCGCGGCTCGCGCGGCGTGAGGAAATAATTCGGATCTTTTCTCCGCGATGGATAAAGACGGTCAGCAGCACTCTTGCCAGGAAATCCATACCGAGCGAAATGTAGCGAACTTCGCCATTCGAGTCCGGGTCGACCCGCGTCAGAGCATGGTCGTCACGAATGGCCATCGCCGCGTCGGCGAAGTCCACTCCATGCTTCCGGATGTTGGCCGGCGACTTGGTCGCGTCCCACTCATATTCAACGGCGATAATTGTATGCACAGATGTACACCACGGTCAAACTAAAGCGAGGCGCGCTTCGGGAAGCGCACTCGCGAAAGGTTGCGTAGAAACACTGTGCGGCGCGATGCGCATTCCTGCGGCGAACGTGCAGAAATTCGCTATGCGGCGGCGAAAAAAAAACGTCGCCGGCGGGGGGCCAGCGACGTTAGTGAGGGACGTCGAACGTCCCTGGGGGTTAGCTTACTGGACGGTGATCTGGTCGAAGATGCCGTTGTCACCGAAGTGCATCTTCTGGGCGGCGGCCCAGCCGCCGAAGTCCTTGATGGTCACCAGATTCAGCTTCGGGTACTGGCTCGCGTACTTCGCTGCAATCTCAGGGTCGCGCGGCCGGTAGTAGTTCTTCGCGATGACCTCCTGGCCCTCCTTCGAATAGAGGTACTTCAGGTATTCCGTGGCCACCTCGCGCGTTCCACGACGCAGCACCACCTTGTCGACCACTGTCACGGACGGCTCCGCGAGAATGCTGATCGAGGGCACAACGATCTCCACCTTGCTCGGCCCGAGTTCCTTGATGGCCAGCAAGGCCTCGTTCTCCCATGCGAGCAACACGTCGCCGATCTCACGCTGAACGAACGTGGTGGTGGCACCGCGCGCACCGGTGTCCAGAACAGGAACGTTCTTGAACAGCTTGGTCATGAACGCCTTCGCGGTGACTTCATTGCCGCCCGGCTGGTGCATGGCGTACGCCCACGCGCCGAGGTAGTTCCAGCGCGCGCCACCGGAGGTCTTCGGGTTCGGCGTAATGACACCGATGCCCGGCCGCACGAGATCGCCCCAGTCCTTGATCTTCTTCGGGTTGCCCTTGCGCACCAGGAACACGATGGTGGACGTGTACGGCGCGCTGTTGTTCGGCAACCGGCTTTCCCAGTTCACCGGCAGCAGCTTGCCCCGCGTGGCCACTGCGTCTACGTCTGCGGCGAGCGCGAGCGTCACGATGTCGGCCGGCAGGCCGTCGATTACCGAGCGGGCCTGTTTACCCGAGCCGCCATGCGACTGGTTCACCTTCACCACTTGCCCCGTCTTCGCCTTCCAGTACTTGGCGAACACCGCGTTGTAGTCGGCGTAGAGCTCACGTGTCGGGTCGTACGAGACGTTGAGCAACGTGACCGAGTCCGCCGCGTAAGCCTGCGGCTGGGCGCCGACTACCGCGATGACGGCCCCGAGGGCCGCGGCGCCTAACCATTTCTTGAGAGACATATCGTTCTTCTCCTGGGAATTCTTCTGTCTTAGAACACGAGCCCGATGCGGGTGAGGAAAGCCTTTTCATCCGGACGATCGCCCGAGGCCGCGCCAACGTCGAACCGCGTCAGCTCATAGTCTACGGACCATTTTACGTTCGGGTTGAGATACCAATTCACCCCGATAGCGGCGGCGCTGGCTTTGCGTGCCGAGGAAGCCGGGTTGGCATACGAGTTGGCGCCGCCGACGAACGCGTCGTCGTCAAAGCTCAGCTGCTGAACACGAGCCACCAGTTCCCAGGCGCCACGGCCCTTGCCTCTTTCGTAGTTCGAACCGGGCGTCACCGCGCTGAATGTTTCGTCTTCGCCCGTGAGCAGCCAGTTGAACTCGAGCTGCCACGACTTGATGTCGAGCGTGTCAGAACGTGTCACCGCGCCATTGGTGCGGGTCACATCCTGCGACACCACGGAGTACTCACCCAGGATGCCGAAGCTGCTGTAGTAATAATAGAACTGCGGCGAGTAGCGCAGGCGCTGACCGCTTGCGAACGTGCCGTTGTTGATGGCGGGCGTCGTGCCGGTTGCAGCCGTGTTGCCGCGGTAGCTGAAGAACGTCGCCTGGCCAGGCGTCTTGTACGTGGGAAGCAGCGGATTCGCAGCGCTTCCAGTGGAGTCGACGTACGTCGCACCAACACCGAACCCGAGCCCGCGCAGCCCGAAGTTATCGGAGTTCAGGAACGGAAGCAGGAACACGCGGCCGGAGACATCGCCCCTGGTGTCGTTCTCGGTATCAGGCGTTGCATTGCTTTCGCTGCTGCCGCCATCGAGCACACCGTTGGTGTAACTGACGTTGTAGTTGAACACGCCACCCGCGAGGGCTCCCGCAACCTGCACGCCGATATCGCGGTTCGGCACCAGCGACGTGGGGAACGCACGCTCGACGAAGCGCGTGTCATTGACGGACTGGATGCGCTCGAGGCCGACGGGCACTTTGAACTTACCAGCGGTTACGGCTCCCCACGGACGGAAGCGTGCCGTGACATACGCATCCTGTATGACAGTCTTGCCGCCGCCGAAATCCGGCGTAAAGCGGAAGTCATAGATGTTCGCGAACGTGCCTTCCACCATCGGACGTACACGACGCAGGAGCCACGTGTTCGACGTGGCGGGGCTGCCGTCGCCTTCGAAGTGGCGGCCGTCAATATGGAGCACGCCACGCAGGCGCACCGAATTTTCGCCATCAGCAGAGTTGAGCGAGAAGCGCGTGGGGCTGGCTTTCACTGTTGGCGCCGAGGCAGCCGCGGCGGTGGTCGCTTCCTGCTGCAATTCGAGTTTCCGCTCGAGAACGCGGAGGCGTTGTTCGGCCTCATCCAGCCGCTGCAAAAGCGCCGCCGTGTCGGCGGGCGGCGGGGTCTGGGCATCCTGTGCAAGCGCGGCGCTCAATGGCACCAGCGACATCGCGAGGCCTGCGAGACCAAGGCGGAAGCTCATGACTGATCCTTATAGTGTTGTTGCGAGTTGTAACGAATGCGCATCAGGGGACGCATTCGAAGCCACGAAGCGCAGCCTTCGAGGCGGGCATGCTACGAAGGGGGTGGTTATGAAGTCAGTCGTGCACGGGTGACACGACGGTTACGGGGCGGGTGATGTGCGTTTTGCAGATTGCGTTGCCAGATTCGCGACGGCGGCGTTCGCGGGAACAGGGGCGCACTTTGAGCTTGTGTTCGCGCGCGCGATGAAGATGGAAGGTTGCGCCCGGCCAAGCGAAGTTGGATGCCCGAGCCAGGTTTCGCTCGTAGCGGCGCGGCTGTGCGTCCTCTTCCCCCCTCTCAGCCGCCCGGCGATTGAGGCCTCTTACTCTGGGGCGAAGCCCAGTTCGCGCAGGAGATGGGGCTGAAGGCCTTCAATGGCAGCCTCAACCGAAGCAACCGCACCCAGGTCGGCAAGTCGAGTCACCTCGAGCCCCTGATACCCACACGGGTTGATGCGCGTAAACGGCTCCGCATCCAGGCTCACATTCATCGCCAGCCCGTGATAACTGGAACCTCGCCGAATGCGAATCCCCACGCTGGCGAGCTTTCTTCCATCTACATAAACGCCAGGCGCGCTGCGCCGGCACTGCGCAGCGATGCCGAACTGCGCGACATATGTAATGACGCTCCGCTCGAGCGCCGTGACGAGATCGCGAACGCCGAGCCCCGCCCGACGCAGATTGATCAACGGATACACCACGAGCTGGCCCGGCCCGTGGTACGTGACCTGACCGCCCCGATCGATCTGAACAACAGGAATATCGCCAGGCGTCAGCACGTGCTCAGGTTTGGCGTTCATGCCGAGCGTGAACACCGGTGGATGCTCGAGAAACCAGATTTCATCCGGCGTCGAGTCGTCCCGCTCGTCCGTGAAGCGCTGCATGGCGCGCCACGTGGGCTCGTATTCCACGAGACCGAGCCTGCGAATCAGTGGTGGCGGCGGCGCCGGTCGAGTTGGATCGCGGACTTCAACGGAACCCGCAGATGCAACGCCGGGCTCTTGAAGCGCTGACACCAACACAGCGCCGGCAGCCGTATCAACCAAAGGTGAGTTCACGACGCTGACACCCGCAGATACCGGGCATCACTTCCCGGTGTTGAGCGCGCTGTTGTCGAGCCCGGCGTTGTTTCGATTCAGCACCTGCTCGGCGCGATAGCTGGAACGCACCAGCGGCCCCGACACGCACTCGAGAAAGCCGCGGGCCAGCGCCCACTGCCGATAGCGGTCGAACTCTTCCGGCGCTACGAAGCGCTGAACAGAAAGATGATTCGCGGTCGGGCGCAGATATTGGCCGAGCGTGAGAATGTCTACATTGACCGCACGCAGATCCACCATGGTCTCGGCGATCTCTTCGTCTGTCTCACCCAGGCCCAGCATCAGGCTGGTCTTGGTGAGCACCGAAGGTTTGTAACGCTTCGCATGCTCGAGAACGCGCAACGTCTGGTCATAACTCGCACGCGGGTCGCGAACGGGGTGCGTGAGCCGGCGCACCGTCTCTACGTTTTGCGCGAACACTTCGAGGCCGGAATCCACAACCGTTTCGACGTCTGCCAGCACACCCTGGAAATCAGGTGTGAGGGCCTCGACAGCCGTGGCAGGGCGACGCTGCTTGATGGCGCGAATGCAATCCGCGTAGTGCTTCGCGCCGCCATCCGGCAGGTCGTCGCGATTCACTGAGGTGAGCACCACGTACTTGAGGCCCATCAACTCGACGGTGTGGGCAACGTTTTGCGGCTCTTCAAGATCGAGCCAGCCTCGCGGGTTACCGGTATCCACGGAGCAGAAGCGGCAGGCGCGTGTGCAGACCGCGCCCATCAACATGATCGTCGCCGTGCCGGCATTCCAGCACTCGCCGATATTCGGGCACTTGGCCTCTTCGCACACCGTGGCGAGCCGATGCTCGCGCACGACGCTCTTTACCGCGCTGAAGCCTTCGCCCGTGGGGGCCTTGGCGCGCAGCCAGGGGGGCTTGCGCGTGAGGCCATCGGCGCCGCTTTCATCGCGCGCCTTGATGCCGTCGCGAATAGCGGTAAACCCTTGAGGCGTCACATACTTTTCGCCGCTTCGAGCGCGGGCCGGGGCGGTGACGACGGGGATGCCTTTGAGTTCGGACATAGAGGGCATTGTATACGGCTATCGGGGATGGACGGCGTTTTGCAAGGCCTTGCCCCTGCTGATCGCGGCCGGCCGCCCGGAGCCCTCGATCGCCGGGCGGCTAAGAATCAGTAGTGTGAGAAATTGAAATAAATTTCAATCCGAGCCGCCCGGCGATTGGGCTCCGGCGCCGCAGGCACGCAATCACTGCGAGGCTTACCAACACAATAAGTCAGCCCCTCAAACAGCCCGGTTGGCCGCAATCGCCATCAGCAAGCGCGCTTCGAGCTCGGCCAGGCGCTCGGGCGTGCCGATATCGAACCAGTCCCCCGGGTACACCTGACCGCGCAGCCGGTGGCCGGCAATGGCTCGCTTCAACAACGGCAGCAACGGAAACTTCCCCGGGGTCGAGCCCTGGAAGAACCCCGGCGAATACACCCCTATGCCGGAATAGGTGTAGCGCTGGCGATCGGTCTTGTCGGTGACGAACTCATTGTCGAGCCCGAAATCCCCACGCGGCTGGTGCGGCGGGTTCGGCACCAGCACGAGGCGCGCATGCGAGCCGGGGTCGAGCGAGAGCTCGCTGAAGTCGAAGTCCGTCCAGATGTCGCCGTTCACGACGAGAAACGGCTCGGGGCCGAGCAATGGCAGCGCCTTGAAAATGCCGCCGCCCGTCTCGAGCGCCACCGGGCCCTCGTCACTATAAGTAATCCGCACACCGAACTGGCTGCCATCCCCCAACGTGTCACTGATCTGCGAGCCGCGATACGAAAGATTGATGACGACATCGCGAACACCCGCGCGTGCAAGCGACTCCAGGTGATACGCAATGAGCGGCTTGCCCGCCACGGGCACGAGCGGCTTTGGAATGTTGTCAGTGATGGGCCGCATGCGTTCGCCGCGGCCCGCCGCGAGGACTATAGCTTTCAAGCGGGCTGCGCCTCGGCTGCGACACGCGCATTCGCGCGCTCGAGCCCCGGAACGAAGTGTTGCTCCACGAGCTTCGAAAGCCCGGCGAGCTCGGGATAACGCCGGCACGTGTCGCGAACGTATTCGAGTGTGAGCGGCAAGTCGCGCAGATAGCCTGCCTTGCCATCGCGATACCAGAGGCGCGCGAAAATGCCGAGCACCTTGATGTGTCTCTGCACGCCGATGAGGTCGAACCAGCGCAGGAACTGGCGATCGTCTCGCCCGGCAGGCCCGCCGCGCGACACTAACAACGCGCGATAGCCCCGCACCCAACGCTCCACACGCTCGCGCGGCCAGGAGATGTAACAATCTTTCAGCAGCGACACGAGGTCGTAGCCGAGTGGACCACACACGGCATCCTGAAAATCGATGACGCCCGGATTGCCCGCGGGCGCCACCATGAGATTGCGCGAGTGAAAGTCACGATGAACAAAGACTTTCGGCTGCAGCGCCGCTTCCGCGATCAGGAACTCGAACGCGTTCGCAATGGCGGCCTGATCGGCGGCCGGCAGGGCCAGCCCCAGGTGCCGCGTGCAGAACCATTCCGGCATCAGCCCCATTTCACGCAGCAGGGCTTCGCGGTCATAGGGCGCAAGCTCGGCGGCCGCCCCCTGGCCTTTCACCTGGATGTCCGCGAGCGCCTTCAGCGCGTCTCCATACAGCGACTCCGGGTCATCGCCGGCGTGCAATCGCGCCAGGTAAAGCGTGGACCCGAGGTCTTCGAGCAGCAATAAACCGCGTGCGACATCCGTCTCGTGCACATGGGGCACATGCACACCGAGGCTTTCCAGCAGGTGCGACACCTTTAGATAAGGCCGAACGTCTTCCTTGCCCGGCGGCGCGTCCATGACGATGAAGGTGCGGCCCGAGCCGGGTATGCCGGAGCCCGTGCCCCCGCAGAAAACGCGGAAATACCGGCGAAAACTGGCGTCGGCCGAGGCGGGTTCGATGGCGTGCGGCTGCAAGCCGAGCCCGGTGGACACCCAATCGTGAATCAGCGCGAGGCGCGCATCAGTTTGCGGCATGCGACTAGGCGCCTGTCCCGGTCATGGCCATCGTGGACCTGATTATTGGGCCGCGCGATAGCGGCAGCTCATTATAATGCGCGGCTTCATGCAGCGGTCGGGCTCATACATGCGTTCGCCCCGAGCACTCTGGCTCATGCTCGTGGGGCTGGCTGGCATCCCGATCGCCGTACGCGGGGCGGACGCCCCGTGCCCGGCATCCACGGCGCCCGACACCTCGAAAGTCGTTGGCAGTGCGCCGAAGCCGGAAAAGCCGCCGAAGCTCGACGACGGCACCGTCGAGTTCTCCGCGGACGATGCGAAGCTCAACGTCGCAGGCGATGCGAGCCTGAAGGGCAACGTGCTCGTGAAGCAGGGCGAGCGCGAGATCCGCGCGGACGACGTGCAGTACTCGCAGGGTGAGAATTCGTTCAAGGTGGAAGGCGACGTCGACTACGACGACCCGATGCTGCACGCCACCGGCGGCGGCGGCAATTACTCGGCCACCAGGGGCGCGGACTTCCGCGATGCCGAGTTTCAGCTCAAAGAGCGTTCAGCGCGCGGCAAAGCCGGCACGATGCAGCTCTCGCCCGAAGGCCTCATCACGCTTCAGGACGTCAGCTTCACCACCTGCCCCGTGGATGACACCTCGTGGCAGCTGCGCGCGAAAGAAATCTCGCTGGATACGAAAACGCGCATCGGCACCGGTCGCGGCACGCGCGTGGACTTCAAGGGCGTGCCGATTCTCTACCTGCCGTGGATGTCTTTCCCGCTCGGCACCGAGCGCAAGAGTGGCTTCCTGTTTCCGACCATCGGCCACAGCACGCGTAGCGGTGCGCAGCTCGCGCTGCCGTACTACTGGAACATCGCGCCGAATGCGGATCTCACGTTCGAGCCTACGTATTACAGCCGGCGCGGCCTCGACGTGGCTGGTGAAATCCGCCTGCTCACGAGCAACACGCTCACCAAGCTCACCGTCAACTACCTGCCGAACGACAGCATCGAGCATCGCGACCGCAATCGTTTCGCGCTGGAGAACCGCACCGAGCTGCCGCAAGACTTCCGCTTCTTCATCAATGCGGAAAGTGTCAGCGATTCGGGCTATTTCGAAGACTTCGCGCAGGGCCCGGCCGGCACCAGCGTCGCCTTCCTCGAGCGCAACGCCGGCGTGAGTTATCGGGACGAGCACTGGCGCATGACCGCCGACGTACAGCAGTTCCAGACCATCGATCAGGACCTGGCCGACGTCGACCGTCCCTACGCCCGTCTGCCGCGAGTCGCGGTGAGCGCCGACTACGGCTGGGGGCCCGAAGAAAGGCTGCGCTACGGCTTCGATTCGGAGATCGTCAATTTCGACCGCTCGATCGGCGTCACCGGCTGGCGCCTCGACGCCATGCCCCAAGCCTCCCTCGATTTCGGTGCTCCCGGGTTCTTCGTGCGCCCGGGCTTCGCCTGGCGCTACACGCAATACGATCTGAAAGACGCCGCCCCTGGTCAGCGCAGCACGCCCACGCGCAGCCTGCCCATCACCAGCCTGGATGCCGGCATGATCTTCGAGCGGGAGTCCGGCTCACGTGGGCAGCGTCGGGTAACCCTCGAGCCGCGGCTGCTGTACCTGAACGCCCCCTTCCGGCAGCAGGACGACCTGCCGCTGTTCGACACGGGGCTCCCGGACCTCAACCTGGTGCAGCTCTTCCGCACCAACCGTTATGTGGGCGCGGACCGGGTCAGCGACGCCAATCAGGTGAGCTTAGGCGTGACCAGCCGCTTGTTCGACGCGAAGAATGGCGCGCAGTTTCTGTCGGCCACTCTGGGCCAGATTTACTACTTCGAGAATCCCAGGGTTCACCTGCCAGACGAGCCGGTGCGCACCAGCGGCACGTCGGATTTCGTAGCCCAGCTCGCTGTAACCGCCTACAAAGACTGGAACGTGGACTTCGGCCTGCAGTGGAACCCAGACCAGGACCGCAGCGAGCGCGCCCAGGTGAACCTGCAGTACAAGCCTGAGAGCCAGCAGGTCGTCAACGTCGGCTACCGCTTCCAGCGGGACAGTCTGGAGCAGGCGGAAGTGTCTACCGCCTGGCCCATCGGCAAGAACTGGAACGCATTCGCCCGCTACGTCTATTCGCTCCAGGACGACAAGGCCCTGGAGCAGTTCGGTGGGCTGGAATACAGCTCCTGCTGCTGGCGCATGCGCCTCGTCGGCCGCAAGTTCGTCAGCACCCGCACAGGGGAGCAGGACACGGGGATCTACCTGCAGCTGGAACTCACGGGCCTTGCCAGTGTCGGATCGGCGGCGGATGCTTTCCTGGCCGGCGCCATACGGGGCTACGAGCGCCCGGTCACAAAGCCTTGATATAAAAAGGAATCTGATCCATGCAGAGGTTTTTTCCAGTGCGGCTGGCCGCGCTGGTGCTGTCTTTCCTGGCCACGGGTGTCGCGTATTCGCAGACCCGTGAGCTGACCACCACTGGGGATCTGCTGGATCGCGTGGCCGCCGTGGTGAACGATGGCATCGTGCTCCAGAGCGAACTCGACGAGCAGGT
>JBDTUL010000118.1:0-13051 GCA_040007735.1 Gammaproteobacteria bacterium
CTTGGCGAAGGCGTAGTTCAGGCCGATCTCGAAATTCGGCACGAAGAGCGGTGTGTGCAACTCGAGCTCGAGCCCGCGTGACCGGGCTTTCGGCGCGTTGATGACGACGGGGAAACCGCTCGCTGGCGTCATGGTGCCGATCTGCGGCGACTTCCAGTCGATGTTGAACACGTCCGCGCTGTAACGCAGTCCGGAGGCGAGGCGTCCCTTGAAACCGATTTCGAAATTGTTCGCGGTGTCCGGCGCGTACTGCTGGAGGGCGACAGGCTCACCCAACGGCCCCGCCGTGGCGACTGCATTCGCGCCGCCGCGCCGGAACCCCTGGGAAAAGGTTGCATAGATGCGTTGATCGTCGCGGACCTCGTACGACAGGTTCGCCTTGGCGATGTGGTCGCGGTTGCCGCGCGACAGTCCGCTCTGCGTTCCGAAGCTGAGCACGTCCGAATTGAAGCCCTGAAACTCCGAAAGGTTCTGCCAGAACACGCGGGCGCCGGCGGTTGCATCGAGCCGCGGGGTCACGTGCCAGGTCAATTCTCCAAAGATCGACTTGTCGGTGAACGAATCGTTGAGGAACTGATGGTACTGGCGGCCATCTGGCGGCAGCGTATTCGCCGGAGTTCCACCGCTTGCAACGCCTTGCTCGAAGATGCCGGGCGCAAAGGCGTCCCAGAGCTGGTTCTTCTTCCTTTTTTCGTAGTAAGCGCCAACGACGTACCCAAGCGGTCCCCGTCCCTCGTTCGATACCAGCCGCACCTCCTGCATCACTCCGTGAGTCACGTCTTTGTACACCGAGGTAGCGACGAAACGCGGACTGACGGGGCTGCCGACGTAGTACTCGCGCAACCCCGGAGGAATGGCAAACTCGGCGCCGACGGCATCAACGTTGGTCGTGCCGCGCGTTTCGAGATAGGTGGTGGTCGACGACAGGGTTGCGAAGCCAAGATCGTAGCTCGCATCGAGGCTCAACAAATCCGAGTCCCTTTCGTAGGGCTCACTGATCAGGCTCACATAAGTGTAGTCGCCGCTCGCAGGCAACGTGATGCGGGAGTCGAAGGGTGAAGTTCCGCCCGCATACGTGGGGTTCGTCACTGGCCCGCCAACGCCTGAGAGCTCTGCGCGGTTGTATGCAAGATTGACACTGAACTGCGAGCTCGGCTCCAGCAGCAGGCTCGCGCGATAGGTGCGAACGGCTGTGTAATTCGAATCGTTCCGGTCGTCGTAGATCGCCGAGCTGCCGGCGACATCGCCGGGGGTGGCCAGCACGGGTGGGCTGAGATTGGGGTCGCCGGTGCGTCGGATGATGGCTTTCTGATCGACGAATCCCGGCTGGCGATCGTACTTGCCGGACAGACGAAGAGCGGCAATCTCGCCCAGTGGCACGTTGGCGAGCACGGAACCGTTGTAACCCTGGTCGGAAGAGCGCGCAACGTTGTTGCTACCGAGCTGCACATCCGCCGACCACTCATGCAGCTGCGGATCATTGGGGATGATGCGAATGGCGCCGCCGAGTGCGCCAGCGCCAAACAGCGTTCCCTGCGGGCCGCGCAGCACTTCCACCCGCTGCACGTCATCCAGAGGAAAGTAACCCTCCACCGAGCTGTTGCCCAGATAGATACCGACCGGCATCTGCTCCTGAACCAGGCCCTTGCGATTTGGATCCGAGGCGTTCAGACCGCGAATGATGGGCACGGATGCTCCGGAATACCGCGCACCCCGGTCTGCATACGTAAACCCTGGAACCTGTCGAGCGAGCGAGGCGAGGTCTGTAGTGTTCGCTCTGGCCAGGTCTTGCCCGCTGACTGCGGAAATGTTGTACGGGACATCGCTGATGCTCACCGAGCGCCGCGTGGCCGTGACAAGCACTTCCTGAAGACCGGCGGACACGCTGGACGCGTTTTCCGGCTCGACTGACTGTGCACTCACGGGTTGCGCGACGAGAACGGCAACGCCACTGCCAATCGCAAAGCGTACCGCTCGTGCAACGCCCGAAGCTCGCATCGAAGATGATTTCATGTGCTCCCCCGACTCGTTTTGACGACCTGGACGAAACGACCGAGTGAGAAACAAGCGCTTCGCCACTTAGACCGCCCGCCCTTTTGACCACTGCCGTGCGCCACACGCGCGTGCATCACAGGCACTCGCCGCACAGCTCGTTCTAATTTGAGTCAACTGACAATGATTCATCCCGAGACGTCCGTCAAGAGCGAGACGAATAATTCCTTGTCACCTGACGATACTTTCTACCGGGGGCGACAAGAGGTGCGGAACGGGCGCGGGGCAGCTCGAAGCAGGTCAGTCGACGGGCAATGGTCGGCGATTGCGCGGCTGGCCGAAGGGATGCAGTGAGCTGCACATCGAATGAGCTCGACGTGCCGGCCTGCCGGGCGGCGGCCTCGAAGGGGCGTTCCAGGAAACGGGCGGAGACCGCCGCAGGAATCGACTCGTGGAACTATTTGGAGAGGACGATTCGCAGGATATTCCTGCGCGCGTCTGCCGCGATGTTGCGCGCAGCACTGATCTTTGGCCTGTTGCCACCGATGAACAGCGCCAATCCTTCAATCAACGCAATCACCTGCAGCGTGCGCATCTCGACCAGCTCCGCAGACGCCGCAGGCCGCATTCGCCTGATGAATTTGGCGATGTACTCTCGATAGTAGTCCAGCAGACGCGTTACGAACTTCGTTGCGGTTTTGTCGTGACAGGACAATGCCCAGAGCTCGACCATGATGGTGTTGGTCGTCGTGTTACGGTTGTCCTCGATCAGATAATCGATACACGCAATGAATTGAGACTTCGGATCGCTCTGCGTCCGCGCGGCGAGCGCATCGCATTTTTCGATGTAATCGTCGCAAATGCTCTCGCAAAGGGCGCTCAGAAGCTCGTCCTTGGTCGGGTAGTAGTACTGCAGATGGCGCAACGGCAACCCTGCCTCAGTCGCCACGCGACGCACCGTCAACTGTGCGTACCCTCCCTTGACCAGGGTCGCTTTCGCGGCCACGAGAATGTCCGCAAGGCGCTGTCTGCCGGCCTCGTAGCGCCCATCGATTGCGGGTGTCTGCGGCTTGTCTGCTCCGCGCCTGTGCTCTGGTTTCAAACTCATGATCCGATCTCGTTGCGCAGAGCGACTACCGCAGCCCCCTGTTCGCAGAGCCTAATGGACCTCGAGCACCAATGCCATGGCCGTATCGCCGGCTGCGCACCCGGTGAACAGGCCTGCTCCACCGCCCCGCTGCACGAGCTCCTCGATGAGCTCGATCGTCGAGCGCAAGCCGGTAGGCGCGTTCGGATGGCCGAATACCAGCGAGCAGCCGAACCGGTTCATGTCCGTAATGGGGATGCCCATCGCTTTCGACAAGACGATATCGTTGATTGCGAAGGGATTGTGGGTGTTGATCGCCGAGAGGTCCGACAGCTGCCGATTCGCGGCACGTAGCGCGCGCTTTGCCGCCTCGATGGGCGCCTCCGGCATGTAGGCCAGGGGCGCACGCGACATGCCGAAGCCCAGCAGCCGGATGCGGATGGCGGGATCCTGCGAAAGCTCGGCCGCTTTGTCCGGCGTGGTGACCACCATCGCAGCGTTGCCGTCTGCGGGATGCGTCTGAGCTCCGAAGGTGACACTGCCCCCTTCGACAACGGGCTTCAGTGCTGCCAGCCCCTCCGATGTCGAGAAACGAATTCCGTCGTCACCTTCGAGCTGCCCGTGCACCTTGACCATGCGCGCATCGGGAATCGGAAATGGCAGGCGCATATAGCGCTTGTGAAACGCGTGGGAATTCTCACATGCGCGCCGATATTGCTCCTCTCGCAGGAGCACGACTTCATGTTGCTCCTCTTTGGAGACGCCGTACTTCGTTGCGACGTTCTCAGCGGTCCGGATCATGGGATGCGGACCGAGCGGGTCGCACGCCATGTTGTCGAGAATGAAATTCTCGGACTCGCCGGTTCCGCCGCTCGCGAGAGGATTCGGATAGTAGATGTGAGGCCCGTTGGAGGTGCGATCGCAAGCCACGACCAGCACGCGCGCTGCATCTCCGAGAGAGACCGCAGCCGCTGCGTTAGAGAGAGTTCTTACGCTGGTCGCACAGGCTTGCGAGACAGTTGGGCCACCCGCCGCTGTCGACCCGAGCAGCCCCATGAACCACGGCGCGCCATAGAATGAGCCCCGTTCCGGCCGGGTGATTCCGAGCACGGCGAGATCGAAAACACCCGGATCGATGCTGCGATCGGCGAGGGCCCGACGCGCCGTGTGAGCGGCGAATCGTAGACTGTGCAGGTGTGCGAAGGCGCCCTGCCAGCGCGCGAACGGCGTGGACCAGTAAGCACCGTACGGAATCTCCGCTTGCATCACAGCAGCCCACCTCTATCGATCTGTTCGCCACATGACAGCGCTGCCGCAGATCGAAGGGTCCCTTCGGATACCGATAGCTTGCGCACCTGCGAAGGAATATATTTTGTCATCCGTCTAAAATCAAACCTGCCGTACACACATGGGCTCAGCCTCGAAAATGCGCCGCCTCGTGTCCGTCGCCCTCTGCGCGACGCTCTGGATCGGCTCTCAGAGCGTGATGGCGGCGCGATCATCACGTATGCAGAGTATTCGCGAGGCGGGCGTGCTGAACTGCGGCGTGGCGGGCGATATGCCCGGGTTTTCTGTTGTCTCATCTGCCAGTGCGCAGGGGCTTGAGATCGACTTCTGCCGCGGGCTGGCGGCCGCGTTGCTGGGGAGTGCCGATCACGCACGCTTCGCGCGAGTCGCGGGAATCGAAGAATTCCTGTCCCGGCAGGACGTGGATCTCGTCTTTCACGCCCTCACCTGGTCGCTCGAGAGAGAGGCGCGTTGGAATGTTCGCTTTGGCCCGGTGATCTACTATGACGGTGCCGCGTTCCTGACGCGCAAGACGGCCAGCGTGGATCACGTGTTGAAACTGCACGATGCGAGCGTTTGCATCGACGCGGACAATCCGTCTCTTCCGGTCATCGCGCAATATCTGACGGCTGCGAAAAACCTGAGGCTGCTGGCGCTCGCAAGCGTGAGGGAGTCTCGCGAAGCCTTTCTCTCGGGCCGCTGCCCCGCTCTGGCGGGAGATGCATCGACACTGGTAGCGGTCGCGACAGGTCACGATCCCCAGCAATTCGACATTCTGCAGGACTACGTCACCAAGGAACCGCTGGCGCCAATCGTTCGTGCCCGCGATGATGCTCTGCTGATGCTGTTGCGCTGGGTTGTCTATGTGACGCTCGAGGCGGAAGAGCTCGGTATCAGCAGCCAGACCGCCACAGCGGTCATCACCGAGCGCCTGCAGGCGTTGCCTCCCGCCGGTTCGCAGATCGCCGCGGATTCGGCTGCACGGGTGATCCGGAGCATCGGAAACTATGCGGAGATTTTCGAACGCAATCTGGATCGGCCCGATTTTATCCGGCAGCGCCGCGGCTTGAATCGGCTGTGGCGAGACGGTGGCCTGATGTACGCGCCCCCTTTCAAATGAGCCTCGTAGCTCGTCTCGGCAGACCATGAACGCGTGTTGGAGCGCCGGACTGTCCCTGGACGCGGTACGAGACTGTGCGGCTCGGGCAACGGGCGCCCCGCGACTGTTTCTCGATCAGACCTCGCCGTTCTACTGGCCGTTTTTGGCAGCCTTCCTGGCAATTGCAGCTCTCGTGTATCTGCTCTCACGCCGCAGGCCTGCGGGCTGGTCCAGCCGCGATGGGCTGCGGTTTGTCTTTCCAGCAGGCATCTGGAAGCACGGGTCGACTCGCATCGATCTCATCGTCTTCGCCCTCAACCTCACTTTCATCCCTATCGCAACTCTGTCGGTTGCCCTGGTCAGCGCACCCTCCGTTGATGCCGCCCTGCTGCGCTATCTGGGTGTACCGCCGCTGCAGCTACCAACCGGAATCGTGGGCGCATGCATCCAGTTCTCGATCATCGCGCTGGTCACGGGCTTCGCGGAATACTTCCAGCATTACCTGCTGCATCGTATACCGGCCCTGTGGGCCATTCATCGGGCCCATCACTCCGCCGAAGTGTTGAATCTGTTCACCCAGTTCCGAATGCACCCACTCGAGGTGGCATTCGCAGCGCTGACGGTAGGAAGTGCGGGCGGACTGGCGCTGGGGCTCGCGTTGTATCTCGGCTCGGGAGACCTCAACCAAAGCGCAGTGTGGCTCTGGGGCACGCTCATCATCGGCAAGAATCTGGTGCAGAACTTCCGTCACTCCCACATCTGGATTTCCTACGGACGTTTTTTCGATCGCCTGTTCATCAGCCCATCGATGCACCAGATCCATCACAGCATTCGCCCGGAACATCTGGGCAGGAATCTCGGCCAGATCCTGACCGTGTGGGATTACCTGTTTGGAACGCTGTATGTGCCCCGAAGCAAGGAAGAGCTCGAGTTTGGCGTGAGTCCCAGCGAACGCGGACCGGACAATCCGCATGAAAGCGTGCGTGGCTTTTACATCGAGCCGCTGCTCGAGAGCTGGCGAGCCGCGCGTCGCCCTACTGCGTCATATGCGCGTGGTCGTGATGGCCAGCCAGACCAAGCGGAAACACGAGGCGCTGAACCGGCGGAAACATCAGCACTCCAAAAACGATCAACGTAGCCGCTGCAACAGGCCGGATGTGGCCCAGGCGTCGCTGCAACTGGTATCCAGCCAGCCCCGCCGTTAGCATGGCTGGCAGCGTTCCGCAGCCAAATGCGAACATCGTTACGGCGGCCTCCAGAGGATGCTCGCTCGTCCCGGCCCACAGCACCGTGCTATGGACCATGCCACACGGTATGGCTCCCCATAACAATCCGCTCAGCAGCGTGCGCCGCAGAGATGCGTGAGCATGTGCGCTCTTGTCCGCGGTGTGCGAGCCGCGGAAGAGGCGTCGGGCGTATTTTTCGATTGCGAGAGCCCAACGAGACCAACCTCCGATGTAGAGCCCGATGAGCACCATCAGGCCGGCGCCAATCGATCGCAGCAGGTCCGCAGCGAAAGGAGTGATGAGCACGCCACCGGCCGCGGCAACGACGCCCGCAAGGATCATGTAGCTGCCTATGCGGCCCACATTCAGCAACAGAACCTTGCTCACCCCCGGCGCATGCAGGGCCACGGATAGCGCCGGCGCAATGGATGTGCGAGGAAACCGGGCGAGCAAGGGGACGCGCACCATCGAATGACCGGCAATCAGACTGCCGCACATGGCCGCGCAATGCCCGCTGCCGAGCAACCCTATCGAGAACGCCGCCAGAGCATTCGCCCAGAACATCAGAGCAACAGCGTGGCACCAGGCGCCGACAGCATGACGTCGTTGGCGCAAGACTCGCGAATCACTGCTTCTCCAGCCACAACTTGCGGATCAGCCTGGCCTTCATTTCGTAGCGAGGCAGGGAGCCGACCGGCACGATCTCTACCCGGCTCGTGAAGATGAGTTTTTCACGTAGCAGTGTCTCTGCATCGTGTCGGAGCGCCTCCAATGCAGTGACCGTTCCTTCCGCCTCGATCTGCAGCCGCAATGGCGGCTGTACCGACGGGCCCGGTTTGTCCAGCAGGATCTGTACTTCACCGTTGGTGCGGGGACGCATCGACATGATCACGTCCTTGATCGCCGAGGGCCAGACGTTCGTGCCACGAATGATGAGCATGTCATCCGTGCGACCGACACAACGGATGCGCGGGCCCGTTCGACCGCACGGGCAGGGTCGAGTGTCGACTTCGACCTGGTCATAGGTTCGAAAGCGCAGCAGCGGCACACATTGCCGATCGATGTGCGTAAAAACCATCTCCCCGCTCAGCGTGTCCGCCTCGAGGCTCTGCACTTTGCCGGTGACGGGATCGATGATCTCGAGAATGAGATAATCGGGCACGAGGAAATGGTTGCCCTGGCGATGCTCACATTCGGCACTATGAATCGGAATCACGTCCGCGTTGCCGACGCTTTCGCTCACACTGGCGTTCCAGAGCTCGCCCAGATTGCGCCGAACTTCCGGGATGCCACCACCCGGCTCGGCGCCTACGAACAATCGCTTGATTCCCAGCGTGGCCACGTCAAGGTCCATCTTCGTGCGCCCGTACTCCGCGAGATAGGCGGCGTAGGACGGTGTACAGGTCAGGCAATCCGCGCCAAGGGATCGGATCGAGCTGAGCAGGCGTTCGGAAGCACCGGTGCCTACCGGAACGAACATGCAACCGATGCGCGTCGCCGCCTCGCTGATGGGTACCCCACCGACGAAGAATCCGATGCCGAACCCCATCGCCAGCACGCCGGCCGGCCGCAGACCTTGTGACCAGTAAGCCCGGCTCACCGCTTCGACCCAGGTGCGCCGGTCATGTTCGGTGACACCCACGTAGCTGGGTGTTCCTGTCGTTCCGGATGAGGCATGCACGCGCACGATGGAGTCACGAGGCGCTGCCACGTGAAGGCCAAACGGAGGTGCTTGCACCTGACTGTTGCGCAGCTCTTCCTTGGTGGTGAATGGCAGCCGCGCCAGGTCATCGAGTGTGCGAATGTCGTGAGGGTCAGCACCGACAGTGCGCAACTTTTCGCGCATCAAAGGCGAGTTGGCCTGCAGGTACTGTATCTGCGCCTGCAGCTTTTCCTCCTGAAGGCGTCGCAGGACTTCGGCTGGCGCCGACTCGATGTCGTTCGGAAGGCGATTCATTTCACTTACGCTTCGAATCCTTGGCGGGCGACGCCGACGCAGGCAGCCCCTTCGCGGGAGCGCGCGCCGGCGCCTGGGCCTGGCGTGCCTCGAGCTCCTGCTGCGCCTGATCTTCGAGCCGTTTGCGGCGAATCTGCGTCTTGTTCAGGCGGCTGATCTTGTTGGTGCTGAAGCCGCGCTCGTCCGCCATGCTGCAGCCCTTTTTCGCGACCGATGGCGGAACGTCCATGCAGGAGGCGATCTCGAAGAAATTTGCCGGCTTCAGTGTAAAGCCCAGCTTCGCAACCGGCATCAACGGCCAGTCCTCAAGTCGCGGCACGTGGTGATGCCCGAAGTTGTACCAGACCACGATCTCGGTGTTCTGGATGTTCCGGTTCTGTTTCGTCCACACCGGCAGACCGTCCGGGCCCGGATTCTGGTTGGGATACTGGCCGGCAGGGAAGTTTTCGCTTGCGTCATAGGGCGTGACCCAGATGTGATAGTCCAGGTACCCCGCGCGCTGCGCGATGGAGGATTGCGGCTGCCAATAGGGAACAGCGAGCTCCATCGGGTGAATCTTGTAGCCGACATTGCCGCCCATCCGGTTCTTGACGTTCGGATTCTGGATGACCCAGGTGCGCGCGGATTCGTAATGGTGCCGGCGCCTCGCCTCGAGCTCTGTCTTGAACACCGTGCTCTGCGTGTAGAACGCGCTGCCGTGGGGATTTTCCGGCCCCATGGGATCGGCCTTCGTTTCCACTTCCACGACCTGGTTCTGCGGCCCGTCGAGATTCATGTCCAGACGCGCCGAAAAAAAATGCTGATGGATCGGCGCGTAGCAGTTCTCTTCGACGAACGTTCCGTACTTGGTCGTTCCGCCGGCGGCGGTGGCCGCGGTTTGCATCAGACCGATGGCCTTGATCTCGAGCTCGATCGACCCGTCCTGCCGCAGGTGCCAGTAGAAACCGTACTCATAGTTGCCAACGGTGGCGATGAACGAGATCACGAGCTTTCGGGAGCGGCGTACTTCCACCTTGTTGGTGCGCAGCTCCGTGTGCTTCCAGAGGATCGAGTCGTCCTCTTCGTGCATGCAGATCGCGTTCGGAATGGATTCGATGTCGCCGGCTGTGTTGACGAAGTCGTAATCGAAGTAATGGATCTCCCCGAGGCAGTCGCAACCCAGGGTCAGCGAGTTGGTATTGACACCGATGCCGTACTCGCCGACATCGAACGCATTCTTGCGATACTGCGTCTGGATGACGTCTCCATAAGGCACGGTCATCTCGACGATGGCCGCGCGGTAGATGATCGATCTTTCGTGACCCTTGTCGACATCGTCGTAGCGCAGATCGTTGAGCACCAGGCCTTCGCGCGGCGTGAAGCCGACGCGAAAGCGCCAGCGCTGCCAGCTGACTTCCCAGCCGTTGACGGTGAAACTCGGGCCTTCGGGCTGGCTGATCTCGATCGGCTTCAAATCATCGCGAAATTTCTTGATGAAGCGACGGTCGTAGTTGCGCTGAGCGGCGGGCACCGGCAGCGGCCCCGAATCCTCGATCTTGATGACCTCCTTCTTCACGAGGTCCACGAGTGCGTTGAGCCCTTCGATGGGGTGCGCGTACTGCATGTCGTCCGCTTCGCGGCGCAAATAGAACGTCGCCCGCGCGACACGGCGCTTCGGGTCTTCGTCATCGCCGAAATAGCCCGCGGACCACGGATCGACGCAAACGAGGTTCCGGTCACTGATATCGAGCCCGCGCTTGCGCAGGGCCTCCGCGACCATGGTGTTCATCTTGGCGGCGATCTCCACCTCAACGAATTCGTCGGGCGTGATCGGAGCCTGGCCGGCGTGCCGGGTGGCTCCGAAGGAGACCACGCTCCTGCGAGAGAGGGAAATCAGAGCCTCGACTGTCGCGGCCCGGCGCCCATCGGTGATGACCACATCGGCAAGGCGCTCGTAAGGGGCGCCCTCGACGTAGCTACGCACCAGATCGCGGGGCGGGTCATGCGTAACGACAGACACGAAACGCATGTCGGAGTCGAAGTACTTGCTCTCGTGGATGATCCTGACCGCTTCCTGCAGCTCGGCATAGCTCAGCGGGTCGAGCGGATGTGTCTGCGCGTGCAGCGGGTACTTCACGGCATGAGTGCTGATATCGACGGTCATGGGCTTCGCCACAATGGGCTCCTCAAATACTCTGGGACTACTCGACGCACAGTGACGCCGTGATTAGTACGCGATACAGACGGACTTGTTTTCGGTGAACAGGTCGAGTGCGGCGCGCCCATGTTCCTTGCCGAGACCGGACAACTTCACTCCGCCAAATGGCAGGCCGGGATCGAACACGCTGTGACAGTTCACCCAGACGGTGCCGGCTTGTATCCGCGGCACGAGATCCAGCACTTTCGAGATGTTGTTCGACCAGATGCTGGCGGCGAGCCCATATTGGCTGTCGTTCGCCTTCGCCACCACCTCATCAACGCTGTCGTAGGGCATGACGGTGAGCACCGGCCCGAACACCTCTTCGCGCACGATCTCCATTTCGTGATTGACGTCGGCAAAGATCGTGGGGTTCACGAAGTAGCCGCGCGCACCCGCGGGCACGTCGCCACCGATCATGAGATTGCCGCCCGACTTGCGCGCGCGTTCGATCAGTCCGAGAACACGGTTGTGGTGCGCTTTGGAAACCAGCGGCCCCATGTGCACGTTCGTATCGAAGCCTGACCCGAGCTTCATGAAGTCGGTCATGTCGACCAAACGCTCGAGCATTTCCGCATAACGCTTGCGCGGAAAGTAGACGCGCGAGCCCGCTACACAGGCTTCTCCCTGGTTGAAGAAGATGGCCATCGCGGCATTGGGGGCGATGAACTCCGGATCGACGTCGTCCAGCACGATCACGGGGGACTTGCCGCCGAGCTCGAGCGAAGTGCGCGTCATGTTGTCCACGGCCGCGTGCCCGATGATCTTGCCCACTTCGGTCGAGCCGGTGAACGCAATCTTGTTCACACCCCGATGCTGGGTGAGAGGTGCGCCGCAGGTCTCGCCAAAGCCCGTGATGACATTCACCACGCCGGGCGGAAAGCCTGCTTCCATGATGAGCTCCGCCAGATGCAGCGAGGTGAGCGGCGTTTCTTCGGCGGGCTTCAGGATGGTCGTACAGCCACAGGCCAAGGCGGGAACGATCTTCCACAGCGCCATCAAATGCGGGTAGTTCCAAGGCGTGATGCCGGCGACGACGCCGATCGGCTGGCGCAGCGTGTACGCGTGAAAGCGCATCCCTTCCGGTTCGCGCAAGGATAGATCGAAGGTTGACCCCTCGAGCTTGGTGGCCCAGCCGGCCATGTAGCGCACGAAGTCGACTGCCATGTTGACTTCGACGATGCGCGAAATGTCGATGAGCTTTCCCTGGTTGAGAGTCTCGAGCTGCGCAATCTCCCGCCCATTCGCTTCGATGAGGTCCGCAAGCTTCAACAGCAGGTTCTGCCGATGAACCGGCAGCATCCTGGGCCAGGGACCGGAATCGAACGCCTTTCGCGCCGCCTGCACCGCCCGGTCCACGTCCGTGGCATCTGCCTCCGGGACGCTCGCGATGACCTCGCCGCTCGCCGGGTTGTAGATCGGGAAGGTCTTTCCAGAGGCCGCGTCGACGAACTTTGCGTCGATGAGCATCTTCTTGTTCGAGGTGCTCCTGACGTACTTGAGGGCCTTCTCAGTCAGGACCGTTTCAACAGGTTCTATGTACACGCTATCCCCAGGCAACCTGCTTCATCTATGAAGCGCTGCTACGATAGCGAAATCCGAATCTTTGTCAACTGACATGATTATTGCTCACGCGGGTATCTTCGCGCGCTTCCGCTGCGCCAAACGAAATAAGCCAGCAGTGTCGCAAGAACGACCAGCGCCACGCTGAGCACACGGATCTCGAGTTGATAGCACGACAGTGCCGCGCAAACGCCGAGCACCACTCCTACCCATCCGGTCACTGAGCCGCCAATGGCGCGATACGGACGCGGAATGCTCTTTGGGGCACGTTGGAAACGCAGAAACGCCAGGAGCAGGAGCTCGTAGGTGAGAACCAGCAGAAAGATGAATAGCACCATCGCACTGGTGACAGGGAATGCCGCTGTGATGGTGCCGACCACTGCAACGACCGCGAGCGCCGCGGTAGGTGCTCCGCGACTATTCGTGACGGACAGCCATGCGGGCAAGGCGCCGGAAGAAGCCAGATGATGCAACTGGCGTGATGCGCCGTAGGCCAACGAAAAGAATGCGGCCAGGAAAGAGATCAGCGCGCCGACGCCAACCACGTGCGCCCAGACACTTTGCCATAACCCCGGAGGCTGAGCCTGCACGGCAGCCAGGATAGGGTCATCCGCCTTCGAGAGCACTTCCGTTCGCGTTTGAAATAAAGTGCTATCTTCTTCAG
>JBDTUL010000119.1:0-12941 GCA_040007735.1 Gammaproteobacteria bacterium
GGGCGGCGGTGCGGGCACTCTCGGGATTCGCCGCAATGTTGTTGCTCGCGATTGGCGAAGCGCACGCTGCCGGGGCCGTGCCCAAACCCGCGCCCGTGGTCATCGTGTGGGCTGGCACGTTGCTCGCGGTTCCTGGCCGCGCTCCGGCCACCGATCAGTCGATCGTCATCCGCGGCGGCCTCATCGAGCGCGTGGCGCCGGGCCGGCTGACGGCGGCGTCCATTGGTGCCGAGCCCAGCGCGGCTCGAACGGTGGATCTCTCGAAGTTCTACGTCCTGCCGGGCCTCTTCGATCTGCACGTTCACCTCACCACCGAGCCGGACCCGGCAGCCTCGATGGATGAAGTCACGCTCACCTCGGCGGACCTGGCGCTGAGAGCAGCCTCGAATGCCGAAAAGACCCTGAATGCAGGCTTCACCACGGTGCTCGACATGGGCACCGGCCGCAGGACGCATGAACTCGCTATCTACGCCGTACGCGATGCCATCGCGTCCGGGCAAATGCAGGGGCCACGCATTCTCGCGGTGGGCAGCCCGATTTCGCCGCCCGGCAATTCGCGTACGACGCGCTACGCGCCAGACGTCGAGCGCGCCGTCGGGCCGCAAGGTGTTTGCAGCGGAGCTGAAGACTGCCGCCGAGCGGTGCGCGAGCAGATCCAGCGCGGTGCCGACGCCATCAACTTCTACAACACGGGCAGCCTGCTTTCGCCTTCATCCCCCGCGCAGACTTTTGCTGACGATGAGATGCTCGCCATCGTGGAGACGGCCCACTCGCTGAATCGAAAGGCGGTTGCGGACGGCGCCGGGAAGAAGTCTTCGGCGAGTGGTGTCAACGCGGCGATTCGCGCCGGGGCCGACTGGGTCGACACGGTGATCTATCCCGCAAAGGACACCTGGTCGCTGCTGGCGAAGAGCGGTCACTACTACGCGCCCCACCTTTACGCTGTGGTAGCGGCGGTGGGCGACGATGAGGCGCATCTTTCGGACGGCAGCATGGGCTGGTTGCCACCGCCGGTTCTCGAGGAGTTGCTGGCGCTCAAGCGTCAGACGCCCGCTGCGGTCGCCGCCCACGCCGCCGGCATTCGCATGGTGTTCGCATCCGATGCCGGCGTGTTCGCACACGGGCGGAATGCGGGAGAGTTCGAGCAGTACGTGAAGGCGGGGCTGACGCCCGCTCAGGCCATTGCCACCGCCACCGTGAATGCTGCGGAGGTGCTCGGTTTGAGCGCGGACAGTGGCACGCTGGAACCCGGCAAGCGCGCCGACCTCATTGCCGTGAGCGGCGACCCGCTCACCGATGTTAGTCTGCTGCGAAATGTTCGCGTGGTCATTCGAGGCGGAGACGTGGTCAAGCAGTGAGTCGGGCACCTGAATTTTATCCGCCGATAGAACCCCATCGCAGCGGCAACCTCGTCGTCGACGACCTTCACACGCTCTACTGGGAAGAGTGCGGCAACCCTGCGGGCGTGCCCGTTGTGTTCCTGCACGGCGGCCCGGGCGCGGGCTGCTCGCCCGACCACCGGCGGTTCTTCGACCCTCAGTACTATCGCATCGTGCTGTTCGACCAGCGCGGCGCGGGCCGCTCCACGCCGCACGGGGAGGTTCGGAACAACACTCCGGCGCATCTCGTGGCGGACATCGAAGCGCTGCGTGGCATGCTGGGCATCGAGACATGGCATGTCTTCGGCGGCTCGTGGGGATCGACGCTGGCCGTAGCCTATGCCGAAGAGCATCCGCAGCGCTGTCTCAGTCTCATCCTGCGCGGCATCTTCCTGATGCGTAAATCCGAGATCGACTGGTTTACGCGCGGCATGCGCACGTTTGCCCCGCAGGCCTGGCAGGCGCTCATCGACTTCCTGCCGGAGCCGTTGCGCGCGGACATTTGCGAGGGCTACTGGAAGATGCTCAACGACGCGGACGCCGACGTTCGGCGCGCGGCCGCGCTTTCGTGGGCAACCTATGAAGGCCGGTGCGCCACGTTGCGCCCGAGTGCGCAGATGATGGCCGAGGCCGGCAACGCGCACGTCGCGGTGGGCCTGGCGCGGCTCGAAGTGCACTACATGCGCGCAAACCGGTTCAAACCTGACGATCTGCTGTTGCAGAGAGCGGACCGCATCCGCCACATCCCCTGTGACATCGTGCAAGGGAAGTACGACCTCGTGTGTCCGCCCGTCACGGCTTTCGAGCTGCACGCGGCGTTGCCCGGGTCGACCCTGCAAATCATCGATGATGCGGGTCACTCCGCCCACGAGCCCGGTATCCGCGCCGCGCTCGTTGCGCTGATGGATAAGTGGGTCAACAGCTGATGTCGCGCGGCGGGTTCCTGCTTCGCGGGCACCCGCCGGGGCTTGCGTTGCTCTTCCTCACGGAGATGTGGGAGCGGTTTTCCTTCTACGGCATGCGCGCACTGCTGGTGCTGTACATGACGGAGCAGTTGCTGCTTCCCGAGAATGCGCATCGCGTAGCCGGCTATCCGGCGCTCAAATCCTCGCTCGAGAGTGTGTTCGGTCCGCTTTCGACGCAGGCGATGTCCTCGCAGATCTACGGGATGTATTCCTCGCTGCTGTTCTTCACGCCTTTCTTTGGCGGGCTGCTCGCGGATCGCTTTCTCGGGCAGTATCGAAGCGTTCTCATCGGCGCCACGCTGATGGCGCTGGGCCATTTCCTGATGGCCTCCGACACTTTCTTTCTGCTCGCGCTGCTGCTCATCATCGTCGGCAACGGCTGCTTCAAGCCGAACATCTCATCGCAGGTCGGCAATCTCTACCCGCCGGGCGACAGCCGGCGCGACCGCGCGTTTTCCATTTTCTACGTGGGTATCAATCTCGGCGGGTTCATCGCGCCGGTGGTGTGCGGCACGCTCGGTGAAGTCTACGGCTGGCACTACGGATTCTTTGCCGCCGGTGTGGGCATGGTGATCGGCTTTGTGATCTTCGTACTGGGGCGGAAATACTTGCCCGCGGACGTTCGTCCGCGCGACGCGGCGGCGGCCGGTGCTCCGATAAAGCAACCTTTGCGCGCAAGCGATATGAAAGCGATTGGCGCGCTGTGCCTGGTCGCGTTCGTCATTACGTTTTTCTGGGCGAGCTACGAGCAGACGGGAAACGCCGTCGTGCTGTGGGTGCGGGACTTTACGGATCGCTCGGTGTTCGGGCTCTTCGATATTCGTATCACGTGGTTTCAGAGCATGAATCCGCTGCTGGTCTTCTTGCTCACGCCCGTGCTGGTGGCGCTGTGGTCATGGCAGGCCATGCGTCGACGCGAAGCGGACGTTGTGACCAAGCTTGCCATCGGGTGCTTCCTGGCGAGCTTTGCTTATGCGGTGCTAGTGCTGTCTGCGGTGCTCGCTGGGGCGGATGGCAGAGTCTCGTGGTCGTGGCTGGTGCTGTTTTTTGTGCTGATCACGTTTGCGGAGCTGCACGTTTCACCTGTGGCGCTCTCGTTCTTTTCACGTATGGCGCCAGCGCCCGTTGCCTCGATGATGATGGGCGTTTGGTACATGTCGGGCGTGGTGGGGAACTACCTCACCGGAGTGATGGGGTCGTTCTGGGAGCAACTGCCGAAGGCGGCGTTCTGGATGTTGGTGAGTGTGGTGCCGCTGGGAGCGGGGCTCGTGGTGTTGGCTTTACGCCGGCCCTTGAATCGCATCATTCACGAGCAGGATGAAATCAAGCGGCAGGAATTGCTGGCACAGCAGGCCGTCTGATCTAGTGTCCTGTCCCGCAAATTCCCTCATGAATCACTGCGCATAGATGGCTGAATTTGCGAGCATTTGCGGATGAAACAAATGCAAGAAACCTGCGGGACAGGACACTAGCCCGTCGCGGCGAAGAAGGGCGCTCCCAGCCGCCCGGCGATTGAGGGCTCTTGATTCCGAGTTGCTCAGATCCAAGAAGCCCTCAAACACCGGGCGGCCGAGAGAAGAAACTGCTATTTAACCAGCGCACTCACAACTGACGTGTACGCACTCTCCACACCCGTACTGCTGTACGACTTCAGCGCGAAGTACCACGTGCCGGGAGACAGCCCTTCAATCAGGTACCGCGACGTGCCGGCGTTGCTGATCTGCACAGTGCGCGACAGTGAGGTGGTGCTCGTGCCGTACGTGATGCGATAGCCGGCCAGGTTGGTAAGCGCAGTCCCGTCGGTGTTCACCAGGGGCGGAGCCCACTCGAGCGTTACCGCACCCGCGCCGATCTGAGTGACCGAAAGGGAGAACGACGGGAGAGACGCGGTCGTCTTGCCATCTGACACCGTGATGACGATGCCCGACGACGTGCCGACATTGCTCGCAGTAGGTACGCCGCTGAGCAGCCCGGTGGTGGTGCTGAACGTGGCCCAGGCGGGCTTGCTCGCAATGCTGAAGGTGAGCTTGTCGTTGTTCGCATCGGTGGCCGTGGGCTGGAAGCTGTAAGCGGAGCCCACTGCGATAGACGACGGAGGTGTGCCACTGATCTTCGGCGCCGCATTCCCACCGCTGCTGGATGTGACCGCAAGGTTGAAAGCAGCGAGGCTTACCGTGTTGGTGCCGTCGGATACCGAAATCTTCACGCCACTGGTGGTGCCGACGTTCGTGGAGGCCGGCGTGCCGCTCAGCCTGCCGGTGGTGGTGCTGAACGTGGCCCACGAAGGCTTGTTAACGATGGCGAACGTAAGTTTCGCAGCTTCGGGGTCGGAGGCCGCGGGCTGGAATGAATACGTAGCTCCCACGGCAACACTGGTAGCGGGCGTGCCCGAAATGGTGGGCGGTTTGTTGGTGGTCTTCGACGGCCTGACCAGAATGGTGAAGGCGGGCAGCGATCGAACGCTCGTGCCGTCCGTCACCGAGATGACGATGCTACTCCAGGAGCGCGCCTCGTTGGGCTTGCCGGCGAGCAGGCCCGTCGACGTCGAGAACGTAGCCCAGGCCGGCTTCTTCACGATGGAGAACGTGAGCCTGTTGCCGTCCGCATCTCTGGCGATCGGCTGGAAAGAGTACGTCGAGCCGAGGTACAGAGAAGTAGTGGGCGTACCCGAAATGGTTGGTGCGGCGGCATGCACCACTGATACGCCGGACAGTGCGAAAGCGACGAGCGCGAACGCGCCGATCCGCGACGCGCGGAGCGCGAGATTATGTAGCATTAGTCAGATCCCCAGAAGCAAGCAAGCCAAAAGTAGTGCGTGTTCCGCACGCCGTCCGGTGCTGACTTCCCCTGCTTCGCGCCCATCCGCGAAACACAGCCCCGACGTTTGAGAGGCAAAGTAATCGCAAAACTTAATTGGGCAAAGTGTCTCAGCAAGAAGACGTGTGCGATTGGCGACAAAATGCTGCTTCGCTTGACCCGTTCGGAGCGAGTGCGTACGGTGCGCCGGTTTTTTTGAAGGCCGGCAGGGTGCTGTTTCCTGCGGGATTCTCGCCGCGGAGCCGGCGTACACGTTTGTATGAGCGGCGCGGACTTGTCTGCACTTTCAGACGTAGTTTCGCGGCGACGAAGCGCTCCGCATTCAACTTATTCCGCAGGCTTTGCGTGCTTCACTGCGCATCTCCCGCGCGGTCCGATTTGACAGAAACCCAGCTTGAAAAAAAGTCGAAAAGCGGCCGTTCTTTTCCGCCGGGGTTTTCCATAACACGGCTTCCTGCGGCCGCTGGAAGCGCTTTTTTCGATGCGTTGGCGAGGCGCCCGGGCCGCCGGATCAGGCGTTCCACTGCGAAATGACGAACCGCAACTTGCCGCTGATGCCAGGCGGGCGCGGTGGCGTGGCGTCCGCACCAGCGGTGACTCGAAGACGAATTTCTTCGGGGGCTGTTTCGGATCTACGGTCGCCCTGAGCACCGTCGAGCCGACGTTGAATCCGCAGAACGGATCCGCGGTGGTGTCGTCGATTTCGTTGCGCGACATGGCATAGCCGCGCACGTAGATGATGGGCCTGAAGCACGGGTCTAGTTCGGCGGCCATGGCGATTCCCTTCGTTTCAACGCAGAACTTCATCCAGGAATTGAGTCAGAGAGTGCCAGGAGCGGCGGTCAGCATTTTCCTTGTACGCCATGCCGCCCGCGGGGCTGTTCGCTTCCGGGTTCGTGAATGCGTGCACCGTGTGGCCATACGCATGCAGCTGCCAATCCGCGCCCGCCTGCGTGAATTCTTTGGCAATGGCGAGAACTTCCTCGGGCGGCGCCATCGGGTCGTCGTAGCCGTGCAGGATAAGAACCCTTGCAGGAACCGTTGCGGCGGGCGGCAGGCCGTTGGGTTTGAGCAAGCCATGGAAGCTCACCACGCCGCGCACGTCCGCGCCGCTGCGGGCCAGATCCAGCACGCACAACCCGCCGAAGCAGAAACCCATCGCCGCTACGCGCCGTGCATCCACTTGCGGAAGCGCTTTCACAGTGGTGAGCGCGGTGTTGATTCGGCGCGCGAGCAGGGCGCGGTCCTGCATGAAGGGCCCCATCAGAGCCTGGCATTCTTCAGTGGTTTTGCCGCGCTTGCCTTTGCCGTACATATCCAGCGCGAACGTTGCGTAGCCATTCCACGCAAGCCGCCGTGCTTTTCGCTGCACGAATTCGTCGCGACCACCCCAGGCATGGCTGATGAGCACCGCCGGCTGCGGCCCGGGCCGCGAGTCGTCGTGGCAGAAAAAGCCTTCGAGCACGGTATCGCCGTCGCGATACTCGATGAGCTGTTCCTTGATCGTCATGTGCTTTCCTCGCGGATTTCTTTCGGGACGGACCGGCCTGGAAGGCCGGCGGGCGCCGATATTATCAGCGCACCGTTGCAATGAATTCGCTCTGAGGTGATACATTTCGCCCCGCCCGGGCGCGCGGCCGGGGCCACACCGTCCGGGGGAAAACAATCATGAAAAGAAGAGCGTTCTGCACGTCCGCCATTTCCACGTTCGCCGCCGCCACCGTTCCCTGGCAAGCCGTGCTGGCGGCCGCTGACGCCGCCGCCGAAGTGCCCGCCACCGGCGCGGCCGGCAAACAGATCGTGCTCAGGCCCGGGGATATCCAGGACCTGCGTGCGAGCCTGCGCGGCGAATTGCTTGTGCCCGGACAGAACGGCTACGACGCAGCTCGCAAGGTCTGGAACGGCGCGTTCGACCGCAAGCCGGCATTGATCGCGCGCTGCGCGGGCGCGGCGGATGTCTCGCAGGCCGTCAATTTCGCCCGCTCGCACGAGCTTCTGGTAGCGGTGCGCGGCGGCGGCCACAGTCTCTCCGGCCAGTCCGTGTGCGAAGGCGGCCTGATGATCGACCTGTCGCCGATGAAGTCCGTCCGCGTGGAGCCCACCGCCAAACTGGCTCGAGTGGAGCCCGGTGTACTGTTGGGCCACTTCGATCGGGAGGCGCAGGCCTTCGGGCTCGCCACCACTGCTGGCACGGTGTCGCATACGGGGGCCGCTGGCCTCACGCTCGGCGGCGGGTTCGGGCGCATAGGCCGCAGATTCGGGCTGGCGTGCGACAACCTGGTGTCGGCTGATGTAGTCACGGCCGACGGCAAGCTGGTGACGGCCAGCACGAAGGACAATCCGGATCTGCTCTGGGGCCTGCGGGGTGGCGGCGGCAATTTCGGCGTCGTCACGTCGTTCGAATATCAGCTGCACACCGTGACGCCACTGATGTACGGCGGCACGCTCGTGTTGCCTTTCGCGAATCCGCGCCAGCTGCTGCGCTCCTGGGCGGATTTCGTCGCGGGCGCCTCCGATGACCTCTACCTGGATGCTGCCATTGTCCCGACGCCGAACGGCCGAATCCTGGCGCTGGACGTATGTCACTCCGGTGGCACCGCAGCCGCGGTGAAGGAGCTGGCGAACCTGCGCAAGATTGGCAAACCTCTTCAGGATGGGCTGCGCGAGTCGCCCTATGTCGAGATTCAAAGCGCCGCCGACGGCCAGTATCCGATTGGCCGCGGCTATTACATCAAGTCGGGATTCGTGCGGGCCATCGAACCGAAGATGGTGGATGCGGTGGCCGACTACCTCGAAGCGGCTCCATCCCCTTCAGGCATCGTGAGCTTCCCTCACCATGGTGGCGCCATCGGGCGCGTGAAGCCGACGGCAACGGCGTTCTGGCATCGCGAAGCGAACCACAGCGTCATGCTCGTGGGTTTCTGGGATGAGCCGGGCGGTGCGCAGCGGAACATGAAGTGGGTGCGCACGGGCTTCAAGACGCTCGAGCCGCTCACCGATGGGTTCTATGTGAACGAGGTGTCGGGGGAAGAGACCGCCAACCGCGTGCGCGCCAACTACGGCGGCAACTTCGAGCGGCTCGCCGCGCTCAAGAAGCAGTACGACCCGGCGAACCTGTTCCACATGAATGCGAACATCACGCCGGCCTGAGGCAGTAGCGGCCTGTTTGCGTAAAAGCCGTTTAATGCGGCCGCCGCGCTAGGCCCGGCGGTACTGCACGAACGGCGAAAGCTCTGCGATTTTGTCGTAGAGCAGGCGGGCCTGCGTGTTGGATTCCTGCGTGTGCCAGTACACGCGTGAGACGCCGCGCGCATCTGCGGCCTGGTACACACCGTAGATGAGCGCGCGTCCGGCGCCTTTGCCGCGCACTTCCGGGTCGACGAACAAGTCTTCGAGATAGCAATAGCCGGCTGCGGACCACGTGGACAGATGATAGTGATAGTGGACGAAGCCGATCATGCGCTCGCCGTCGAACGCGCCGAGGCCGTAGGGCTGGCCGGCGGGGTCCATCAGTCGCCGCCACAGGAGCTCGGTCAGCTCGGTGGGCAGAACCTGTTGATAGAACGCGAGATAGCCGGCCCAAAGCTGATCCCAGGCGCCCCGGTCGCTGGCCTTCAGCAGGCGAACCTCAGTTTGTTCGGCAGGCATTGGAGTCTCCCCGGTGTGAGTGACACGCTCAACAGACACGCTCGACCGGCACGCTCGCGCGCACATGCACGTGGCCTTCTCTCCCCCCCTCTCAGCCGCCCGGCGATTGAGGGCTCTGGAATTTCCCCGGGCGGCGAAACGCACGAGTTAGCGTAACATCGCCCCCTCACCGCCGATCACAAAGCGGAGCTCCCATGCCCGACGACCTCTCCGTCCTGACACGCGCCGCCCGCCCGCCCGATGAAGTGGTGTCTTACGGCGAGCACCCCGACCACATTGCAGACGTCCGTTTCGGCGGCAAGCGGGCCGAGCTGCGGCCGCTGGTGCTGATCCTTCATGGAGGATTCTGGCGCCCCCAATACGATCGCACGCATACCGGCCCCATGGCCGAGGCGCTCGCCGACGCCGGCTGGACCGTGGCATCCGCGGAATACCGCAGAATTCCCGGTGACCCGGATGCCACGCTTCACGATGTGAGCGAGGCGTTTCAGAAACTCCCGACGAAGGTTCGCAATCACAACGGCAGTGTCATCGTGGTGGGTCACTCGGCAGGGGGCCATCTCGCGCTATGGATTGCCGCCAGGCATGGCGCGGCGGTGCTGGCCGGTGCTGTGGCACTGGGTCCGGCAGCGGACCTGTCATTGGCTCACGAACGTAAACTCGGGGACGGCGCAACGCTCGCGTTTCTGGGCAAGCCTGCGCAAGATTGCGCCGATGTGGACCCGTGCCGAATGCCGTCGCCCCAGGTTCCCACCGCGCTGGTGCACGGAGAGGAAGACGACGTGGTCCCGATCGCACTTTCGGAGTCCTATGTTGCCGCTCACCCCCGGGCACGGCTCGTGCGGTTACCGGCCACTGGGCACTTCGGAGTGATCGATCCGTTGAGCGCTGCGTGGCCCACGGTGATGCGAGAACTGCTGGCACTCATCCCGGCGGCGGGGCCGGTCCCGTCGGCCTGACAGCCGGCAGCGACGATCTGCGCCGCGGCTTGCCTTTGCTCACTCAGTCCCTGCGGCGGGTGAGCAAACCAACTCCGAGCAACACCAGCACCGTGCCGGCGGCTACCCATACGGTGAAGGGTTCATCGAGAATCAACACACTGAGCAGGATCGTGGAGATCGGCCCGATGATGCTCGCTTGCGCGGCGATGGGCGCTCCGACGAGCTCCACCGCCATCATCACCAGCAGCACCGGCACGAAGGTGCAGAGCGATGCGTTGAGCAGGGAAAGCCAGATCACTTCAGGCGCCACGGCCATCGCCGACACGGGCCGCAACACGAAGAACTGCGCTATGCACAGGAAGCACGCGATGATGCTTGCGATGCCGACAACTCGCTGCGCACCCAGCCGTTTGACCGCGGTGCCGCTGAAAACCAGGTAGAGCGCATAGCTCACTGCGCTTCCGAGAACGAGCAAAGAACCAAGCACGACGTGCGGGCCACTCACGGACACATCGTGGCCGAACACTACGAGCACACCGAGATAGCTCACGCACAGCGCGATGACTTGTCGGCGAGTCACCGCGACGTGAAAGAAAAAATGGCTGAACACCAGCACGGCCGTCGGACTCATGTACAGGATGAGGCGCTCGAGATTCGCGCCGATGTACTGCAGGCCGGTGAAATCCAGGAAGCTTGCGAGGTAGTAACCGCTGAACCCCAGTCCGGCCAGCATCCGCCAGTCCGAACCGGTGAGGGCGGGTTTGCCGCGCCCCGCCCACCACGACAGGCACACGAACAGAGGCAGCGCAAAGAGCATGCGGTACATGATGACGGTGACCGCATCGACACCATATCGATAGGCCAGCTTCACGATGATGGCTTTGCCCGAGAAGGCAATGGCGCCTGCGCCTCCGAGCAACAGGCCCTGGAGGCGATGCGTCTGAGCGGGGTGGTTCACTGAGCTGGCGTTATTTCCTGCTTACGCGCGGACCATAGCACTCCGGCGTAGTACGTCAGGTAGTAGCCGATCAGCATCGTGAAAATGGCCATTGTGAGCGGGCTGCGCTGAAACGCGTCGAACGGATTCGTGGTGGCCGATTGTTGGGCGGCCGCGTGCACTTCGGGCGTCACGGTGATGAAACGATAGACCAGCCTGCCCAGAAACACCGCCGTGAGTGCCGCACCGACGTAAGCGTTTGGCGTGTAGAAGCGGCCCTGCGCGTTGGTTTCAAACTGCGTGAGCCTCAGGCCGGCTGCCGCCAGGATGGCACCGAGCACCAGCCCTTCGGCGGAGACTGCTAGCAATGCACCGTCATGGCTTGCGGCCAGCACCAGCGCGGTGGCGACCGCACACATCAGCACGATGCGAAAAATCATGCGCTTCGGCTGCACAGGTTGCCGCCCGAACGTGCGTCTGATGCGGCGATACACGCCGAACAGAATGAGCGGGACGACCAGCGCCGGAAGCAGAGCTTGGGGTGTCACGTCGACCGATACGGCGTTGATTCAGGAGGCGTGACTGGCGGAATCGTACGAAGAGCTCGCGGAGGACGTGCAGAAGAACAGGTGCGCCGGCAGGATATTCAGCAGCTCGAAGCCACGCTCGACTTTTCCGAACACGCGCCGCAGATCCTCGAACAGGAATGCCGAGAACTGATAGACGAGAAACGTTCCGCCCGGCTCGAGCACGGCGCGGCTCTGCTGCAGGATGCGTTCGCGCACGGAGGGAGTGATGGTGCTGAAGGGAATGCCGGAGATGATGCACGAAGCTTTCTCGTGACCCCTCTCACGAAGAATCTCGGCGACATCCGCGGCGGACCCCTGCACAACCTGCAGTCGCCCATCGGGAAACGATTCGCGCAGGAAACGCACGAACTCGGGGTTCATCTCGATGGCGATCAGCGTGGCGTCGGGCCGGAGCCGCTCGAGCACTTCGCCGGTGATGCTGCCCACGCCGGGCCCGTATTCCACGAAGACGTCCACCCGGCTCCAGTCGATGCTGTCCAGGATGCGGCGAATGAGGAAGCGCGAGCTGGGAATGATCGAACCGAGCATGCGGGGGTGCCGGAAGAAGGCACGTGCGAACAGGAGACGGTCACCGCTGAGGGTCGGTTTGCTATTCGGCATGGCGCATCCTGAAAGGCGTCCCGTTCGAATTCGGGATTAGCGTAGCACGCCTGCCAATGAAAACGCGCCGTTGCCGGCCCCGTGAGGGCCCGCAACGGCGCGGCGTCAGGCGATTACTTCTTGGGCTTCGGGGCCGGCACCGGGGCGGCAGCCGGGGCCGCGGGCTTCTGCGGTGCCTGGATGTCGAGCAGCTGAACTTCGAACACCAGCGTGGCATTCGGGCGGATCATCGGCGGCGACCCACGCTCGCCGTAGGCGAGGTCCGACGGGCAGACGACGCGGCTCTTGCTACCCACTTTCATGAGCTGCAACGCCTCTGTCCAGCAGGGGATGACGCCGTTGAGAGGAAACGTGGCCGGCTCGCCGCGCTGAAGGGAGCTGTCGAACACCTTGCCGTCCGTGAGCTTGCCCTCGTAGTGCACCTTCACTTCATCCGTGGCTTTCGGCGTGGCGCCGGTGCCGGGCGTGAGCGGGGTCATGATGATGCCGCTGGCCGTTTTCGTGGCGCCCTTCTCGGCGCCGGCCTTCGCAAGGTAGGCGGCTCCGGCAGCCTTTTCCTTCGCGCCGGCGGCGGCCATGCGCGTGCGATGCAGTTCCTGCACCTTCTCGCCGTACTTCTCGATATCGACGGAGGAGGGCTTGCCGTTCACCCCGTCCTCGAGACCGGACTTCACCAGCTCGAGTTCCTTGGGCGTGAGCGCAAAGACATCGAGGTTCTTGCTGATGAGCTGGCCCAGCGCATACAGCGTTTTGTCATCCTCCGTCGTGAGGGCGGGCTTGGCCGCAAACGCGGGGGCTCCCAGGAAGACGGACACCAACAGAAGCAAAACTCGACGACGCATACGCGACTCCCTAAGTGACGGAAGCGTAACGGCGCCTACGTCGTGACCATGGCGGTGTGAATTGCCGGCGCGCAGTCTACAGGTACGCGTAGGCCGTGACGATGAGCCCGATAATCGTGGCCAGCAGGATGCTGTGTTTCAGCGTAAAGCGGAACAGCCGGGCCTCATCCGCCGCCGCCATGCCGGTGGCCGCCGCAGCTACCGAGATGCTCTGCAGGCTGA
>JBDTUL010000120.1:0-12929 GCA_040007735.1 Gammaproteobacteria bacterium
GAGCTCAAGACCAATCGTTACGATCCGGCCACGGACGTACTGCGATTGACCGCGCCAGAGACTGAGGCCTTTGCGCAGCAGATCGGCCACTGGACGGAATATTTTCGCGACCCCGCACGCAATGGCGGCCTGAAACCCGACCTGATAACCGATCCGGGCGAGCTGCGCCAATTCACAGCGTTCGTCACCTGGGCCGCGTGGGCCTCGGTGACCAGCCGTCCCGGCCAGGAATACTCCTACACCAACAACTTTCCGTACGACCCAAGCGTTGGCAACGTGCCCACGCCCAGTGCGCTGCTATGGAGTGCGCTCAGCCTTCTCGTGCTGCTCGCCGGGACCGCGACCGTGTTGCTGGCATTCGGAAAATTCGACTACCTGGGCTGGGTGAGCCGCGGTCATCACATCCATCCCCAACTGGTACCCGGTGAGTCCAGCGCAGGTCAGCGAGCGCTAGTCAAATTCTCGGTCCTGGTCGCGGTGCTGTTTCTCGTGCAAACATTGGTCGGGGGCGCCACGGCTCACTACCGCGCCGACCCGGCCAGCTTTTACGGCTTCCAGCTCGAGAACATTTTTCCCAGCAACCTGCTGCGCACCTGGCATCTGCAAACCGCCATCTTCTGGATCGCCACAGCCTACGTTGCAGCGGCGCTGTTCCTGGCGCGCTCATTGCGCGCCGACGAGCCGCGGTGGTTTGCCGGCTGGGTGCATGTTCTGTTTGCCGCGTTCTTGCTGGTGATTGGGGGAAGCCTGCTGGGCGAGTGGCTCGGCATCCTGCAGAAGCTGGGAGACTGGTGGTTCTGGCTCGGCAACCAGGGCTGGGAATACCTGGAGCTCGGGCGGCTGTGGCAATACCTGCTGGTCGCGGGCCTGTCGGTATGGTTCGCCCTGTTGTGGTCGATGGCAAGACCGCGCGCGGTGGCGAACCCCGCAGGCCGCCCGCTTGCGAGGATGTTCCTGCTGGCGGCGCTCGCGATTCCGCTGTTCTACACCCCGGCATTGTTCTTTGGCGCCGAAACCAACTACACCGTCGTCGACACCTGGCGCTTCTGGATCATCCATCTATGGGTGGAGGGCTACTTCGAGTTCTTCGCAACCACCATCGTGGCGCTCACCTTCTATCAACTGGGGCTGACTCGCCGCAACGTCGCGCTCAGGGTGATCTATCTCGACGCGATCCTGTATTTCCTCGGCGGTGTGATCGGCACCGGTCACCATTGGTATTTCACCGGCCAGAGCAGCTTCAACATGGCATTGTCCGCCCTGTTCTCGGTGCTCGAGGTCGTGCCGCTGACTCTTCTGACACTCGATGCGTGGGATTTCGTGCGCACGACTCGCGGCGACTGTGACGTCTGCGGCAAGACGATCGCGATCCCGCACAAGTGGACCTTCTATTTTCTGATGGCGGTGGGATTCTGGAATTTCCTCGGCGCGGGCATGTTCGGGCTGCTGCTCAACCTGCCGATCGTCAGCTATTACGAAGTGGGCACTGGGCTCACACCTACGCATGGACACGCCGCGCTCATGGGTGTTTTCGGCATGCTTGCGATTGCACTGATGGTGTTCTTGCTGCGCCAGACCAGCACCGACGAACGCTGGCCCGGCATCGAGAAATACATCAAGGTCGCGTTCTGGGGTACCAACGGCGGCCTCGCCCTGATGGTGCTGCTGAGCCTGTTCCCCGCAGGCGTGCTACAGGTGTGGGACGTGGTTCAGCACGGTTATTGGCACGCACGCAGTCTCGAGCACATCGGCAGCCCACGTTCGCTCCTGTTCGAGTGGCTGCGCCTGCCCGGGGATGTGGTATTCATCGTGTTCGGTGCCGTGCCGCTGGTGATCGCCACGATCAAGGGCTATCTCGGTGTGCGCTCGAGCCCGGCGCCCACGAATGCTCGTTGATCACGACAGCCGTCAGGATCAGTGGCCTGGCCCGCGTTCACGCCGCTCGTCTGAGAGGTTTCATGCGCCGGCGCTGCAACGTGCGTCGCGCCGCTCGTTCCACCCCAGCCAGCGCGCCGTCGACCGCGGCGTTCAGGTTGATGTCCCGACTCTCGAACACCACGCTTGGCAGACCGCGCAACACCACCTTGATCGAGCACACTCGATCGACGCCGCCGCGCGGCCCGTTTACATCCTGGGTGCGAACGCTGACACGCTCGATGGAACCTGCGAATTTTCCGAGCCGCCGCCCGAGCTTGCGCCGTATGTACTCCCGGTCATGGGGTCCGAGGTCGCAGAGCGAGCACCTGAAATTCGGCGGGAATCTGTACTGCAAGCCGGTCGCTGAATGTCGTTACGAGGAGGATCAGCAACGCGATGGTCAGTATCAGAAAGGAGTTGAGCCACTGCGCTTCGGATACGGCGATTGCGAAATCTATCGTCATCAGCGCAACGATGATGACGACGATCCAGCGCTTGATCCGGGTCGCAGCGTCGTGCTGGTTTATGATCTAACTCCCATTGTCCTGGGTTCGCACACACAGTCTCGTCAACGTCGGCGCCATGACGCAAATCGTGGGTGCATCTTTACACCAGTCGCGGGTTGGGCTTGTCGGAAGCAATTGCCCACGACTCGCGGGCCTTCTCGACCACGTCGAGAGAGATCTTCTCTTGATCCGCAAGCGCCTTCAACGCCGCGAGCGCCACGAAGCGACGATCCACTTCGAAGAAGTCGCGCAGCGTCTCCCGGGTATCGCTGCGACCGAAGCCATCTGTTCCGAGCACGTGAAAAGGACACGTGACCTGCCTGCGGCTGAGTAGATGCCGACCTGGCGAAACATGCCTTGCATGCCAAACGTTCTCGCCTCATCTGGCACGATCGGTACCACACGTTTACCGATCTTCTTGTCACGCAGCAGCAAGAAGTGTTCGCGTGCGTAGGCTCCGCCCTTCGCCTTGTAGTTCTGGTACTCGCCATCCACGGCTTCGTCGGCGCGCCGCTGCAAGGCTCCCGTGGTGTCGTTTGCAAAAAGCGGATCCCATAGCCGCCCCCAGATCACCTTGATCACGTTCCATCCCGCGCCACGGAAGGTGCTTTCCAGTTCCTAGCAGACAATTGCTTCAACAGGAAGGTGGCGCGCTCAACGCCTACATCGGCGAGCACAGACTCGAGGGAATCCAGCCATTCCTTTGTCTCGGTGGGGTTCTTGTCCTCTGTCAGCTTCGAATCGATCACGAACCACCTCGGGGAGGATTCAAGAAAATGGCAACACTGATCGGCGCCGGTGTTTCACTTCACAGCGGCTTTGCACCAAGCTTTCCCTGGCGAACTTCGACCATGACTTCTGCTCCTGCGAGGAACACGGGTGTCGACGGCGAGGAGAGACCCTCTGCATGATCGGATGCTCCTCTGTTCCATCCCGTGCAGCCGCTGCGATCTGCAATCGCAAACCGGGCCTTGCTGAGAAAAGCAGCCGCACGAACCTCCGCTGCTCGGGCAGTAGAGGTTAGCCGCCGCCAGATCTTCTACAAGCAATAGATATCGGTGTTACGTATCGACATTATCGATAGATAGTGGTCCGCGCGTGCCGCCCTCGATGTGTAGCGCGGTGGGCGGCGGGTGCAAAATCCGTGGGACATGCGACGCATCGTCGTGCGCGGGGATCCCATCGATCGGCTCTTCGAGCACATCCGCCAACTGGAGCCGCATCTGATCGTTCTGGGGAAGCACGCGAGCCGCCGCGGATCGAGGCCCGCCAACTGGTCCGGCAGCGTGTCACGTCATACGGCACTCTTCGCGCCAGTGAGCGTGCTCATTGTTCCGCCGTCACGCGAGAGCGCCGATGTCGCCTGACCCGTTGTTCACAGCGTCCACGAGCAGCATGCTCGAACGCGAACCCACGAGGCAGGGATACGCAGCATCGTGGACGGGCCCATTGCCGCCGACGAACGAGCTGAAGGATGCGTCCTGACAGGTGTCCGCTGCGACATGCCAAGTCCCACCTCCCGGGGATGCCGGGACCTGAAAGGCGGTCATCTCCTCGCCGGCATTGAACATGAGGTACAGCGCATCGCTCGTGCCGTCGTGAATCAGACAGGCAAGCTGCCTTGCGTGAGGATCGCCCCAATCGGGCGCGCCTTGGGAAGGGTTGAACCAGCTGATTTCCGCATCGGTATAGAACTCTTCGCGTGCGAGAACCGGATGTGCCCGGCGCAGCGCGATCATGTCGCGGGCGAACCGGAAGATATCCTGATGCCGTTCCAGACAGAGCCAGTCGTACCAGCTGATCTCGTTATCCTGGCAGTAAGCGTTGTTATTGCCCCGCTGCGTGCGGCGAAACTCGTCCCCACCGAGCAGCATCGGCACGCCGCGCGAGATGAAGAGCGTCAGTAGAAAATTCTTGATCTGACGCTTGCGGACCGACTCGATAGCCGGGTCTTCAGTATTGCCTTCGATGCCGTAGTTCTCGCTGAAATTCTCGTTCGCACCGTCGCGATTGTCTTCCCCGTTGGCGCGATTGTGCTTGTGCCGGAAGCTCACGAGATCGTTGAGCGTGAAGCCATCGTGGCAGGTGAGGAAATTGATGCTGCACTCCGGGCCCTTGCCTGACTTCGCATAGATGTCGGAGCTGCCGCAGATGCGGCTGGCGAACACACCGAGCGTCGCATCGTCGCCGCGCCAGAAACGGCGCACATCATCACGGTAGCGGCCGTTCCATTCCGCCCAGCGCCGTTCCGAGAAGCTTCCCACCTGGTAGGCCCCCGCCGCATCCCACGCTTCGGCGATGAGCTTGGTCTCGCGCAGAATCGGATCCTCCGCGATCTGCTCGAGCAGGGGGGGATTGCTCAGCAGGAACCCCGCTTCGTCACGACCGAGAATCGAGGCAAGGTCGAACCGGAAACCGTCCACGTGCATCTCCAGAACCCAATAGCGCAGGGCGCTCAAGATGAATTCGCGCACCACGGGATGGTTGGCATTGATGGTATTGCCCGTGCCCGCATCGTCGATGTAGAAGCGCTTGTCTTGCGCCAGGGTGTAGAAGATTGAGTTGTCGATCCCGCGCCAGCACAGAGTCGGCCCGCGTTGATCGGCCTCGGCCGTGTGGTTGAACACCACATCGAGGATCACCTCGATTCCAGCCGCGTGCAGGAGCCGCACCATCTCCTTGAACTCCAGTTTCTGTTGCCCCGATCCGCCGGCATGGCTGTACGACCCCTTGGGCGCGAAGAACGTCACGGGGTCATATCCCCAGTATTTATGCAGTGGCTGCTCCGTTTCCGGATCGTTGCCGATGAGGTGCGTGTGGTTGAACTCCTGCACGGGCATCAGCTCGATGGCCGTCACGCCGAGCGCCTGGAGATAGGGAATCTTCTCCGTCAGCCCGCGATACGTGCCGGGGCATTCAACGCCTGCGCTCGGATGCACGGTGAACCCGCGAACGTGCGTCTCGTAGATCACCATCTTCGACCAGGGGTGCCGCGGCGGTCGGTCGTCGTGCCAGAGGAAGTCGTCGCGAGTGAAGACCGATTTCGGCATGGCGGCCGCGTCATCGATGCTCGAAGGCTGGGGATCGGTGGCCGGCGCCGATGGCTCATCACCGCGCGCCGGCCCGAAATCCCAGTGAGGCAGCTGCGTGATGGCCGTCGCGTACGGATCCAATAGCAGCTTCATGCTGTTGAAACGGTGTCCTTGCTGTGGATCGTAGGGGCCCTCCACCCGGTAGGCGTAGAGCTGCCCTGACCCGACGCCGCCTACCCAGACATGCCACACATCCCCCGTGCAATGATGCGCGGGATCGAGCTCGATGGCCTGTGTCGGGGTGGCATCCGTGGACGCGGCGAACAACTCCAGCCGAACGCGGCTCGCGTGGCGGCTGAACAGCGCGAAGTTAATGCCGCCCGCGACCTCGTGGGTTCCGAGTGGCAAAGGAACGCCGCGCCGGACTTCCGCGCGTTCACTGACTTCCGCAATATATTCGTGCAGCGGGCGTTCGCGCGTCTTCATGCTCTCCGCTCGAGACTGCGGGGGCACCATGCTACGTGTGGTTCTTCAGCACCGAGCCTTCGTGCATGGCGAATTGTCCCGCCCTGCTGCTCTCCCACTATCACCGCTGCCACAGAACGAAAGCGGCTTCCAAAGGCACGCTTACGCCCTCACGGTGCGCCACGATGCGCGGCGTGTACCGCGTTTGCGGCAGCGTTGCCGGCACACGCGCGCCATACACATAGCCGCCTGCCGCCGGCAGTGGCCGCAGGCGCACCATCTCCTGACCCAGGGGGCCCCCCTCGCCGTTGAGGCCATCGGCGTACAGTTCCACTCGCACGGCAGCGGGCTCAATCGAATCGAGATACACCTGAACCTCGAAGACATGCTGGCCCTCAACGGTTGCGACATTTACATCACCAAGACGCAGAGCAGCCCAGTGCTCATCGAGAGCCCGCCGCCAGTGAAGCAGCTGCACGCCCTTGGCGCCGCTATCAGCAGCGCGCGCACGGTAGGCTGTTGCGGCCGGAAGATAGCGCTGCTCGGTGTATTCGCGCACCGTTCGATTGGTCGAAAAGCGCGGGGTCAGGCAAGCCATGCTGTTTCGGACGCGTGCAATCCAGGCGGCGGGGATGCCGCTTTGATCCCGATTGTAGAACTCCGGAATCACCTCATTCTCGAACAGACCGTAGAGTGCTTCGGCTTCAGCGATATCGTGAGCAGGATCATCGCCATGCTCCTGTCCGTCTCCCAATGCCCACCCTACTTCGGGTGTGTATGCTTCCGCCCACCAGCCGTCGAGCTCCGACAGGTTGATGCCGCCGTTCACGAGCACCTTCATGCCGCTCGTGCCACTGGCTTCCCAGGGCCGCCGCGGTGTATTGAGCCAGACGTCCGTACCCTGCACCAGGTGTTCGGTGAGCAGCATGTCGTAGTCGCCGAGAAAAATGACGTGCTCTCGGGCGGCGGGCGACTGCCGGATGAAGTGAGTCCATTGCCGAATCAGGGCCTGGCCCTCGGGGTCCGCCGGATGGGCCTTACCCGCGATGATGAGTTGCACCGGGCGCGCGGGATTGGTCAACAGGCGCAGCAGGCGCTCGGCATCGTGCAGCAGCAGGTTCGGCCGCTTATAGGCGGCAAAGCGGCGCGCAAAGCCCACGGTCAACGTGTTGGGATTGAACAGGCGGTGCGCGCCGGCCGCCTCTTCGGGCGATGCACCGGAGGCGGCGAGCTCGCGCGACAATCGTTCGCGCGCGTAATCGACGAGCCCGCCGCGTGAGGCATTGCGACATCGCCACAGGTCGGCAGCGGAGACTCGGCGAATATCCTGCTGCAGAGTCTCCATCGTCCCCAGCCACCGGTTCTTCCCGGCGGCCTGCGTCCACAGATCGTCCGCATGCGTAGAGTCCCAGCTCGGCATGTGAACGCCGTTGGTGATGTGCCCGACGGGCACTTCGGCCACCGGCCAGCGTGGAAACAAAGGTTGGAAGAGATGCCGGCTCACCTCGCCATGCAGGCGGCTCACGCCGTTCACGGCGCCGCTCGCGCGAATCGCGAGATACGCCATGTTGAAATCTTCCGTCGGGTCCTGCGGATTCAGGCGGCCCAACGCGAGGAGTTCGTGCAGCGTGATGCCCAACCCCTTGCGCAAGTAATCGCCCAGGCAGTGCTCCACGAGAGCCGGTGGAAACCGGTCGAACCCTGCGGCGACCGCCGTGTGTGTCGTGAACAGATTGCCAGCCCGCGTCACGGCCAGTGCCACATCGAAGGGCTGCCCGGTCGCTTGCATGAAGCCGCGCGCCCGCTCGAGCACGGCGAGCGCCGCGTGACCTTCATTCAGGTGGCACACTTCGGGCTCGATGCCGAGCGCAGTCAGCAATGACCAACCGCCGATGCCGAGCACCAGTTCCTGCATGAGACGCAGGTGCAGATCGCCGCCGTAGAGTGCACTGGTGATGCCACGGTAAGGGGGAAAGTTCGCCGCGTCATTGCTGTCCAGCAGGTAGAGCGTGGCTCGTCCGACCTGAACCTGCCAGGCGCGCAGCCAGATCGGGTAACCGGGCACATCCAGCCGTAGCCGCAACCATTCCCCATTCGCCTCGCGCAAAGGCGTGATGGGCAACTGTCCCGGATCGTTGTAGGGAAAGATGGCCTGTTGCGCGCCATCGCGGTCGATCACCTGGCGAAAATAGCCTTGGGAATAGAGCAACCCCACACCGATGACCGGAACGCCGAGGTCGCTGGCGGCCTTGAGCTGGTCGCCCGCCACATTGCCCAGCCCCCCGGAATAGATAGGCAGCGCTTCACTCAACATGAACTCCATACTGAAATAGGCAACGCATGTCAGGCGTGAGTCCGGATGCGCATGTTGAAACCACGCGGGCACGCGCGCTGCCTGCCGCTTCGCCTGAAGAAGCTCCTCGACGCTTTGACGGAACGTCGGGTTGGCGGACAGTTGCTCAATACGCTCCCGGGACACGGTCTGCAACAGACCCCAGGGGTTGTGCGTGAGCGCCCACAGCTCCGGATCGAGCTGTCGCCATATGTGGTCGGCGCCATGGTTCCACGACCAGCGCAAATCGAGCGCCAGTTCGGCGAGGGAATCGAATCCCTTCACATCCCTCGGCAGCAGGCCATACAAAGGGTGGCTGACGCGCGTGTCGCCGCTCGAGCTCTCTGCGCCCAAAGCATTCCGCGGCGGAGTCGCGAGCGGCGGCGCGTGCACCACGTCGTGCGAGGTCATCGACCGCTCGCCCGCACGCAAGCGGACTTGCCGAGCAGACGAGCCCTGGAGTCGATGCACTCCATGAGGTCACTGCGAGAATCCTGGCGCGAGGATTGGATCATCACACACCTCTGCTTGCCGAGACCGAGCGCGTGTCCTGATGCGGATCGTGCACCGGGCAAATAAAGCTTCCCGGCCAAATCAGGATGAAGTCGCTGTCGAGCTCTGGCAGTCGCGGCCAACCGTGGCCACCGCCAGTGCACAGCGTGCGTGGGCTTGTCGTGTTGACATAACTCGCTCCTTATTAATGAGGTCGGAGGCGTGGGCTGCACGGCGGTCCGACTTGAGAATTGGAGTGGTGCTGTTCTGTCCAACTTTCATTCAGACACGCTGGACCGGTTCCGCGTGGATGAGTCCTTTGGACAGAAGCGACCCGCCCAGCGCGCAGAAATAGAGATAGCCGCAGTGCTCGCCGAAGCGCTCGATGATGCGATCGAGTGGGGCCTGCGGACCACGACGCATCAGCGCGCGCAGACCACGCATGGCGCCGACATCGCCAGGTGGGAACACATCGAGGCGACCGAGACCACGCAGTAACACCAGGCCGGCACTCCAGGGGCCGATGCCCGGCAGCTTCGTCAGAGTGCTGAGCGCTTCCTGCGTGCTCACACCCGAGAGCCGCTCTTCGGTAACCACACCCGAATCGACAGCGCGGGCGAGATCGCGCAATGCTTGCGATTTCCGAGCGCTCAGTCCACACGCGCGCAGCGGCGCAAGGCGTGCCTCAGCGATTGCGTGCGCTGTCGGGAATGCGTAGAAGCGCTGACCGTCGTAGTCGAGATGCTCACCAAACTTCGCGACCAGCCGCCCCACGATGGCCACACCCGCATCCAGGCTCAGCTGCTGAAAGGGCAACACGCTTGCAAAGGCTTCGAACAGATCAGCGAATCGAGGGGGTCGCATCCCACGTAGCGCAAGGGCAGTCGCGCGCAACGTGCGCTCGGCCTCCACGAGATGCTGCAATGGTGCCGGGTCAATATCGAGCCCCAGCATCTTGCGCAGAACGCAGCGAGCTCCGAGGCGGGTCGCAGCCGTCGCGTTATCACCTCGGATACAGAAGCGAACCTCGGGACCCGCAACGGTGCCACTGTTTTCAACCTCCACCAATGCGAGCCCCTCTGAAAGCGTAAGCAGCCGCTGATAGCGGCCCTGATGCCAGACATCGACAGCATTGGACGGCCGGCGTTGCAGCACGCGCACCGTCGCTTCCAGGTGGAACGGAGCCCGCGTTGGAAGCGCCCATCGTGTCATCATCCGGCGCGAAGCCTGCTCTCGAGGGTAATCTCAGTCCCCGCGAGAGCCTTCGATATCGGACAGTTGGTCCTCGCATTCTCCGCATGCCCCGCGAACGTCGTGGCATTGATACCGGGTATCCCCGCCTCGCAGACCAGATGACTGCGGCTGATCCTGAAGCTGCCATCCTGAGGACTGATCGTCACTCGGGCGGTCACCTCGAAGAAGTCGGGTTTGAAGCCTGCTTCGCTCAGCACGTGCGACAGAGACATCGCGAAACAGCTTGCATGGGCGGCGCTCAGGAGTTCTTCGGGATTCGTGCCATCACCCTCGTCAAAACGCGAAGCGAAGGAATACGGGGCGCTGAAGGCGCCTTGCCCAAAATCTACTTCGCCTTGTCCTTCGCTGAGGTTACCTTCCCAGCGTACGTGCGCTCGTCGTGTGGTCATGAAAGCTCCTTGGTCTGCGCGATGGCGCACACACCATTCAGTTGTTACCTGATGATCGGGTTTTCGCTCGCTTCGCCTTCGGCCGACGCGACCTGCCTCGTTCGGCGAGGTAGCCGCGCAGAACAACGGCGCCGTTGTGTTCGAGATCATGGGCACTGTAGAGAAGCGTCACCGTGCCCCGTTGACTGGCGGCGAGAATGGCTGACCAGCTCTCGCGGTTCGCGCTCAACTCCTTCCGGTAGCGCCGTCGAAATTCGTCCCAGCGCTCGACCCGATGTCCGAACCACTTTCGCAGAGGCGTACTGGGTGCGACGTCTTTCAGCCACGCATCCGCATCGAGCGCTTCCTTCCTCATGCCCCGCGGCCAGAGTCTCTCCACCAGGATGCGGCGCCCGTCACCGCGAGCGGTGGGTTCATAGGTGCGCTTGATGCGGATCATGACTTCACAGCCGCGTGCCTGCTCTTGACCTCCTCGATCGTATCGAGCGCCAGTGCGGAGTGAGCGTAGGCACCGCCAGCGCGCATCTCGGCCGCGACCCAGATGGCTTCCATGATTTCTTCCGCCGTCGCGCCATGGCGCAGCGCTGCCTTGGTATGCCCTCGGATGCAGTACGGACACTGGGTGACATGAGCCACCGCGACGGCGATCAGCTGCTTGGTTTTGACCGGTAGCGCACCCTCGGCAAAGACGCGCGTGCTGAAGCTGGTGAAGGCCTCATGAATGTCCGGCGCGAGCTTCTTGCGAGTGGCCGCAAGTTCGGATGTCGCCTGCGGGAAGATGTCGTTCGACATGGTGTTTGCTCCGTTCCCGGGGGATCAGTCTTTCGATGCGCCAGCCCGCTTTTTCTCCAGGGAACCAGGCGCTCGCTCCGCATGCGTCCGCGCCAGGTTCTGATTGGCGAAATCCCAGTTGACGAGATGGCCGAGAAAAGCAGCGATGTAGTCGAGCCGTCGATGCTGATAGTCCAGATAGTAGGCGTGTTCCCACACATCGATCGTCAGTAACGGCACTTGCGCTGTGGTGAGCGGCGTTTCCGCATTGGACGTCGCAATGATCTGCAACCGGCCTGCGTCGAACACGAGCCAGGCCCAGCCGCTGCCGAACTGATCAACGGCGGCTGCCACGAACTGCTGGCTGAAGAGCCGGTGACTGCCGAACGATTCTTCGATCAGTGGTGCGATTGCGCCGCCCGCCTCGCCGCCGCCCCCTGGACGCATGCTTTGCCACAGGAACTCGTGGTTCCAGGCTTGCGCGGCCACATTGAACAACTTCCTGTCCTGCTGGGCGCTGGCGACCACCACTTCTTCGAGCGACGCAGATTCGAGGGGTGTGCGCTGAATGAGAGCGCGCGTCTTCGCCACGTAGGCGGCATGGTGATGCCCATAGTGCGTGGCCAGGGTCCGCCGGGAGACGTGCGGCTCCAGCGCGTCGAGGGCGTAAGGCAAAGCGAGTTGTATGATGCTCATCGAGCCTCCGAGTAAGAGGCCTCTGAGGCTAGTCCTGCCCTGATATTTTACAAACGATAAAAATCGGCGCTATATATCGGCCACTCCGATGGATACAGAACTCGCCCGGACATTCCTCGTCGTAATCGCCACAGGCAGCTTCGTGGAGGCCGCTAAGCGACTACACGTTACGCAATCCACCGTCAGCTCGCGGATACAGCGTCTGGAAGAAACGCTCGGTGCGGATCTATTCGTCCGCAACAAGGCAGGAACGACGCTGACGCCGGCGGGGCAGCAGTTTCAACGACATGCGGCACTCCTCACGCGCACTGTGGAACAAGCGCGCCATGAAATCGGCACCGTCAACGGTTATCGCGCGACCCTGACAGTGGGTGGCCGAATCGGTCTGTGGGAGGATTTGCTGCTGCGGTGGTTGCCGATATTCAGATCGCTTGCGCCGGACGTAGCGGTGCGCGCGCTCATCGGCTTCGAGGACGAACTGATGCAGTCGCTCATCGATGGTCGCGCCAGCATCGGGGTCATGTACAACCCGCAGGCTCGCCCTGGCCTCACCGTCGAACTCCTGCTGGAGGAACACCTGGTCATGGTCTCCACACAGGCCAACCACCCGCGTGAACCGGAGCGCGATTACGTGTATGTCGACTGGGGCTCGGAGTTCTTTGCACAACATACGCTCGCGTATCCGAACTTCGTGGGTGCCGCGCTCACAGTCAATATCGGCTGGCTCGGCCTTCAGCACGTGCTGGCATCGGGTGGAACCGGTTACTTCCCAACGCGAATGCTCCGCGAGCACGAACTCGCCGGAAAGCTCCATCGCGTGGCCGGTGCTCCAGAATTCCGCTTGCCGGCTTACCTGTGTTTTCCAACGAAGGTGGATTCTGAACCGCTCGCGCTTGCGCTGGACACGATTCGACGAGTCGCTTCAGATGCGACTTGAGTGCAAGATGACAGGACGAAGCGACGATGGAAACAACGATCTGGACGATTGGCCATTCGAGGCGACCTCTCAGTACGTTCATCGCACTCCTGAAGCAATTCGGTCTCGAAGCGGTCGCCGATGTGCGGCGATTTCCGA
>JBDTUL010000121.1:0-12919 GCA_040007735.1 Gammaproteobacteria bacterium
CATCGACTCGATGAAGATAGTAGAGATCGATGCTATCCACGCCCAGGCGCTCGAGCGAGGCGTCGCAGGCTTTGCGCACATAGTCGGGGCTGCCGTCGATCACCCGCGAAGTGTCGCCAATGGCGCCAACGAAACCGAATTTGGTCGCGAGCACCACTTTGTCGCGTCTTCCCCGGATCGCCTTGCCCACCTGGCGTTCCGAATCTCCATAGATATCCGCTGTATCGAGCAACGTGATGCCGACATCGAGAGCGCGGTGGATCAGTCCCACGGCCTCCTCGTCATTTCGGACGCTGCTGGTATACGTGTTTGCGATGCCTATGCTCATGCACCCCAGGCCCACTGAGGAGACGCTGGGGCCGTGACGGCCAACCGTTCGATACTTCATGTCATTTCATCTCCGCTATCGACAATACATCCTGTCCCCGCCTGCGCTGCTGACCAGGCCCTCGGGGCAACTTCCTATGGAATCAGGACCACGCGAAAGCGCGCCTTACCGCTCAACATGCGCTGATACGCCTCCTGGGCTTTCGCCAGGGGAAACGTCTCGATCATCGGGCGAACGTTCGACAGCACACTGAACTTTAGAGTGTCTTCGGAATCATGCGCCGTGCCCGAGGGCCATCCAGCAATCGAACGTCGTGCCCCGATGAGTAGCAAGGGCGAGACTTCGATCGCTTCACCACTGGCGCCGAGCACCATGAGCTTGCCATCAATGCCAAGACCCGCAATCACCGAGCTCATGCTCTTCGCATCCGTCACTGTCGCGAGTATCACTTTCGCGCCGCCGAGTTTGGTCAACTCCTCGGCCGCGTTTTGCGAAGTGCTGTCGATATAGATCTGCGCGCCGAGCTTCTTGGCGAGAGGCCCCTTGTCCGCCCCTCGCGCGATCGCGACGGTCCTGAATCCCATCTTCGCCGCGAACTGGACTGCCAGGTGGCCCAGGCCACCGACGCCGAGAACCGCGACAAGATCGCCAGCGCTCGCGCCGCTGTGACGAAGCCCGTTGAACGTCGTGATGCCGGCGCAGAGCAAAGGCGCAGCGTCCTCGGATTTGAGGTCATCCGGTACGGAGGCGAGCGCCTCGAACGGCGCGATCATGTACTCCGCATAGCCGCCGTCGTAGGAAATGCCGGGAATCTGTCCCACCTTGCAGGTGATGAAGTCGCCGCGGCGGCATGAATCGCAATGCCCGCAATGACCCCCGTGCCAGCCCACGCCGACGCGCATGCCTTTCTTCCAGTCCGGCACGTCCGCGCCCACGGCATCGATGAGGCCCACCACCTCATGGCCCGGCACTCGGGGATACTGAATGCCGGGAAATGCGCCGGCGACGGTGAACATGTCACTGTGGCAGACGCCGCACGCCTGCACCTTGATGCGCACTTGCCTTGGCTTTGGTTCGGGTATGTCACGCTCGATGATTTCAAGATCCGTATTGGGCTTGGTGACCTGAGCGACTTTCATTGGGGATCCTTGCAGAGCTGAAAGAACCTGGTGGGGTCGCGGTCAGGGCCGCGTCTCGCGAATGCATCAGACACGCTCAGTGTAGGAAGCTCGCGGCAGCTTCGGTAGCCTGCTTCGAGCCGGTTCTCGCCTGATACTGCAAATCGCCGTAGGATTGCATGAGCCGCAGATCCGCGCAGACGCGCAGTCGCTTACCATCGGCCCCATGAAAACACGCTCCAGATCGCAGGAAATCCTTGCGGCGAGCAACGCTCGCCCCGCGGTCGGCCCCGTAGGTCTTGCGGCTCAGCTTCTGGAGCTGGCCAGCCTGATTCAACGACACGCCCCTGTTGACGGCAACCATTCCACCAGCCTGCCGGGCGTCACGCTCAAGCGGCAGTCGGCGCCCACCGGCGAGGTGATCCACGGCGTGCAAGAGCCTGCAATGTGCCTGGTGGTTCAAGGCGCCAAGCAGACGCTCCTGAACGGCGAGGCTTATGCGTACGACGCGTCACGCTATCTGGTCGTGTCTGTGGATCTGCCTCTATCGGGACGAGTAACACAGGCGACACAGGCAGAACCCTATCTTTGCTTCAAGCTGGACCTGCAACCAGGGTTGATTGCAGCGTTGATCCTGGACGGGGGAATTGCAACCCCGACGGATCGCGGCGGTTCTCGTGGGTTCAGGACGTCGACGCCGCCACGGCCGGACACCGCGTGGGTTACGAAAGCCCCTCACAGTTCGGCCGCGAATACTCGCGGCTCTTTGGCGTTCCGCCGGCGCGCGACCTGCGGCGGTTGCGCGAGCAGCCGGCGGGGTGATCGCCGGCATCGCACCGATCACGCGCCGTGTTTGAAAACTGGCTCGCGGGCGTTGGTTGCTAAAAACCGACCCGCACCGTTGCACCGTACGCGCGCGGATCACTCGGCGTTCCCACGATCAGGCCCGAGTTGCCCGCCTGAACGGTGAGGTTCTGCATATAGTCCCGATCGAGCAGGTTCTTCGCCCAGAGCGACACTTCCCAGCCGCGCTCGCTCCGAAAACCGAGGCTTGCGTTCACCAGGGTGTAGCCGGCGAGGAGCGTGTACTGCGAGTCGGAAGGGTCACCGTACGTATCGCTGCGATTCGTGACTTCAGCCTGCAGATACGTGTTGCCCGACGCGTTCCCAAGTTGGGTCGGCTGGACATACTCGCCGCCGAACGACCCCGCGAACCGAGGCGTTCCCGAAAAGGGCCGGCCGGTCAGGTCGCACACTGTCGTGGCGCTTCCGATTCGCTCGAGCGGGCATGGGCCGTTCTTGTAGGAGACGTACTTGCCTTCCGTCCACGCCGCAGTGATGTGGCCGGTGAAATGATCCGTCACGCTGAAATTAGCGTCGGCCTCTGCGCCCTGCACTCGCACCTTCTCGATGTTGGCCAGGTATCCCCGCAAAGCGCCCGGACCGGTGTCGACCACATTGGTCTGAAAGTCTTGTACGGAGGTGTGATAGATGTCGACGTCGAGCAGCAGCCGCTGATCGAAAAGCTGCGTCTTCACGCCGAGCTCTGCTGTCTTGTTCTTCTCAGGCAGGACGACGGCCGTGGACAGGGCCGGCAGATTTGCCGCATTCAGCGGCAGGCCCGACATATTGATGCCGCCTGATTTACTGCCTTGCGCATACAAGGCGTAAGGCATTACTTGGCCGTTCAGGGTGTAGGCGATGTTAACGCGGCCCGACAGCGCGCTATCCGAAACCGTGGCCGCGTAGGATTGCGGGCGCAGGATCGAAAGTTTTGCATTGACCAGTGCCGGTGTCGCCGTTGCAAGCCCCCCGGCCACCGTCGAGGAATAGCGTCCGTCTTTACCTTCATTCGTGAAGCGCAGGCCACCGGTGAGAGCCAGTCGGTTGGTCGCGTGCCAGGTGGCTTCGCCAAACGCGGCGTAGCTGTCGGAGTGGAACCGTGTATCCCCGTCAGTGATGTATCCATCGAGCAGGTTGCTGGGGAACTGGGGCGCTGGCCCGAGCAGCCAATAGGTTGCCTGCGGACCATACTGCGTTATCGGCTCACCCGTGATCGTCTGCGCGAACCAATACAACCCCGCGACATAGTCGACGGTGTTCGTGCCATTCGAGGCAATGCGAAATTCCTGGCTGTACTGATCCTGCCGTGACGGGATGTGCTGCTGCGTCTGGATGACGAGGCTCGTGTAGTCGCGATCGTTGGCCGCATCCCAGTTCCACCAGCGCCATGCGCTGACGGAGGTGAAAGTGACCGGGCCGAGGTTCCAATCGGCGGTGGCTGAAACGCCGCCCTCGTTCGTATCCACCTTCAGAGCCGCGTCAATGTCGGTGAGCCGGTCGTACGGATCGAAGCTCGGGGAAGCGTAGTTCGCTCCAGCGGCGAGCGCCGGATACTGCCGCGCTGCCGGCTTCAACGTCGTACCCACGCCGAAGAACACCTGCGCGCAGCAGTTGTTCTTGAACGAGCTGTAGTCGCCGGCGAAGCGAACACTGAGCGCATCGGTCGGCGTGAAGAGCAGTTGGCCTCGAGCCGCCACGTTGTGAATGTCGTTGCTCGTGCGGCTGGTGCCAACGTTGTCGAGTACGCCGCCGCGCCCAGTAACCGCAGCGGAGACCCGGCCCGCAAGAAGGCTGTCGATCAGAGCGTCGTTGAGCGAAGCCTTTCCCTGGTAGTAGTCGAAATTGCCGTAGGAGAGCTCGGCTCGCGCCTCCCGCTCGAATGTGGGAGCCCGGGTCGTGATGTTGATGGCGCCCGCGGTCGTGTTCTTTCCAAACAAGGTTCCTTGCGGCCCGCGCAGCACTTCGACGCGCTCCAGGTCGGTGAAGTCGAAGGCGGCCGTCGCGGGGCGCGCGTGATACACCTGATCCACATAGAACCCGACGCCAGGCTCGAGGCCGTCGTTCGACTGCGCTATCGCGAGCACGCTGCTGCCCAGCCCTCGAATTGTGTACGCGGTGTTGCGTGGATTCGGAGACGTGTAGTTCAGGCTGGGCACCAGCTGACTGAGTTGCGAGATGTTGTCCGTTCGCGTCTTGGCAAGCGTTGCCCCGGTAACCACGGATAGGGAGATGGGCACCTGCTGTGCATCTTCTTCCCGCAGGCGCGCGGTAACGACGACGGTCTGCAGGCTCGCGGCGCCATTGTCGCTGCCGACTGCCGGACCCGGAGCGGCGATCGCCATCACGGGCATCAGTGCCACCGCAGTTGCCAGAGTAAGCAGCTGCGCGCGCAGCACATTTGCATTCATGGGACTTCCCTTTCGATCGTTATTTTGGGGGTCGCGCGGGTGACGGGCCTTTGCCTTGGCCCGCATCCTGCTGATAGCATCGCAATATACAGACGGGAATAACGGTTTGGGGAGACTTTATGCGGAGAATTCTTGCTGCATTGCTGGCCGCTGCGTGGCTGTGGAGCGCCGGCGCGGTAGCCGCGGATCAGCCCGAACCCGTCGTCGTGTTCGCCGCGGCTTCCCTGACAGAAGCCATCACCGACGTGAGCGCCGCCTTCACGAAGGAGAGCGGCATTCCCATCAAGCCTTCCTTCGCCGCAAGTTCGGTGCTGGCGAAACAGATCGAAGCCGGTGCGCCAGCGGCTGTGTTCTTTCCTGCTGACGAAGAATGGATGGACTATCTGGAGAAGAAGCAGCTTCTCGCTGCTGGGAGCCGCCACGACGTGCTTGCCAACGCGTTGGTGCTGATCGCCCCGGCGGACAGCACTGCAACGGTGAAAATCTCCTCCGGCCCCGCCCTGCTTGCCGCCGTCGGCAACGCGCGCATCTCCACTGGAGATCCCGACTCGGTGCCCGTCGGTAAGTACGCCAAAGCGGCCCTCACGAAGCTCGGCGCGTGGGACCAATTGGCGCCGCGACTCGTGCGTGCCGAGAACGTGCGTGGCGCGCTTGCCTATGTGGCGCGTGGCGAAGCACCGTTCGGGATCGTGTATCTCACCGATGCGAAGATAGAGCCGAAAGTGAAGCTGCTGGATACGTTCCCGGAAAACACGCATCCGCCGATACGCTACCCGATCGCACTGACGACGAAGGCCGACGCCAACGCTCGGCGCTTCGCGATGTTCGTTTCGAGCAAGCCGGCTTCGGCAATCTTCGAAAAATACGGATTTTCGCTTGCGCACTAGCGTGGATTGATCCGACGCCGATTCCAGTAGTCCAGGGGAGAAGAATTCTTGCGCCTTGCAGCTGGTTGGCACCTACAGTCTCGACCGTTGCATCTCAAACCGCCAGCGCGTTCGCGCGCGAGATGGGGCTAACGAACGCGCTCGTCACTCACATCGACTGCGGCGACCCGGATGAACGCTGCGCGAGCGGTCCGAATGGCGGAACACCGGAGGTGGAGGCTCAGCTCTTCGACGCGGTCCTGCTGTTTCAGGAAGCTCATTCGGTGCCTGTCAAACATGACGCGCGCAAGGATTCTCGCGGTCAGCGCCTCTTCGTGAGGACCGGGTGCGCTCTGTGCCATGTTTCGTCGCTTCCAGTCGGGATGCCTGGCGGCGAACGTGCCGTCATCCATCCCTATACGGATCTGCTTGTACACTCTCTGGGGGAATGCTTGGCAGATCGCGATCTCAACGATGAGCCGGTACAAAGCGAATGGCGAACAGCTCCGTTGTGGGGCATTGGCGCGGCGGCCGAAAGTGGCCAGCCCGTACGCCTTCTCCATAACGGGCGTGCCCGATCGATTGACGAAGCGGTCTTGTGGCACGAAGGAGAAGCCAACGGCGCACGCGAGCGCTACAGCAATCTCAGCGCGGCCGATCGACGCAGGCTAATCGAATGGATCGAGCAACTGTAGATACCCGTTCGAGGGTCGTTTGCATCGGAGCTACCAGATTGTGGCGCGGGCGGCGGGGGGAAGAAAAAGTAACTCGCCTGGCTTCACATCGTAAGCGGCATACCAGGCCGCAACGTTCCTGACTGTTCGCACTCGAATCGCATTGGGTGCGTGTGAATTGGTCGTGGTCTGCTGCCGCAGGCTCGGTTCGCGCCAGATCGTACGATAGCCCTGGGCGAAGCCGAGAAAGAAGCGTTGATCTCCGCTCAATCCATCGATGAACGGCGCCACTTGATCGCCGAGTGAGCCGCGATAGGCGTCATAGGCAATCACTATGCCGGCGTTGTCGGCAATATTTTCGCTGAGTGTGAGCTCGCCATTCAGATGCAAGCCGGGCAACACCTCGTACGCAGAGTACTGCGCGACGAAAGCAGCAGCGCGTTCTTTGTACTTGGCCGCGTCCGCCTGCGACCACCAGTCCGTCATCGCACCGTGCGCATCGAAGAGCCGCCCCTGATCGTCAAACCCGTGGCTGATCTCGTGCCCGATGATCGTTCCAATACTCCCATAGTTGACCGCCGAATCGGCGTTCGCATCGAAGAAGGGAGGCTGCAGTACCGCCGCCGGAAAAATGATCTCGTTCTTGAGCGGATTGTAGGATGCATTGACGGTCATGGGCGTCATGTCCCATTCCGTGCGATCGATCGGCTGACCGAGCTTCGCAAGATTGCGGTCGTATTCGAAGCGATCCGCCGCAAGCGCGTTTTCGTAGGCTTTCCCGGCAAGAATGGGCAGCTTCGAGTAGTCGCGCCAGTTCTCGGGATAACCGATCTTGACGCCGAAGGTAGCGAGCTTCTCGCTCGCCCTGGCCTTGGTGGCCTGCGACATCCATTCGAGACCGTTGATGCGCTTGCCGGCAGCGACGAGAAGATCGTTGACCAGGCGCTGTGCGGACGCCTTGGCCTCGCCCGAAAAGTGCTTCTCCACGTAGAGCGGTCCAATCGCCTCGCCCATTGCCCGTTCGGTGAAGCGCACGCCCCGTTTCCAGCGCATCGGAAGCACGGGCGTTCCCGCGAGCGCAGTCTCGTGAAATGCAAAATGTGCGGCGACGAAGCGCTCGTCGAGGTATTGCGCATGACGATCGATCGCCCGGATGGCGAGATAGTCGCGCCACTCGGACAACGGCACAGTGGGAATGACAGCAGCCGTTCCGACGATGGCGCTATCCATCGAGGCCACGATCATCTGCTGACCCGCGAGTCCTGCGGCCTTGAAGAACGCATTCCAATCCAGCCCCGGCGCCTTGACCATGTAGTCGGCTTGCTGCCACGGCTTGTAGCGAGAAAGCAAGTTTCGCTGCTGCACGCGCGTCCACTGAACCTGTGCTAGCCGGTGCTCGAGATCGAAAACCGCTCGCGCGCGCCTGTCGACGTCGGCTTCATCGACGGCCAGTTTCGAAATCACGAACAACTTCATCAAGTACTTCAGATAGGCGGCCTGCGTCTTCTTCACGGCTTCGTCGTTCCGCAGGTAGTAATCCCGGTCCGGCAGGCCGAGCCCGCCCTGAGATGCGTACGCACTGTAGGTTTTGGGGTTCTTGAAATCGACATTGATCTCCAGTGAGATCGGCATCGAATCGCCGACGCGCAGCCCCTTGCCCAGCGCGATGGCGAGCCCCGCGTAGGAACGAATCGAGCGGATCGCGGCCAGCTGTCGTTTCAACGGCTCGATGCCGCGCTTCTCTATGGTCGTCTCATCCATGAAGCCGCCATAGTAGTCACCGATCTTCTGTGAGTTCGAGCCCAACGGCGCGTGCGCTCGGGCGGCTGTCTCGAGAATCCCCCGCATCTGGTCGTTGGCCTGCTCTTCCAGAACGTTCCAGACCCCCCACGATGCACGATCCGCTGGAACCTGGCTGCGTTGCACCCAGGCACCGTTGGCAAACGCGTTGAAGTCGTTCCCCGGTTTGACAGAGCGATCCATGCCAGTGGAATCGAATCCGAAATCCCCGATGCTGGCGCGCCCGGCACCGGAAGCAATCGACACCTGCAACGCTGCAACCACCGCCAGGCAAACAACGGCTCGAATCTTCTCAAACATGCTTTTCTCCACTTCTTCTCAGGGCCGGGCATCCACGCTCGATCACGAAGCTATCGAATGCGGCTGGCTTCGTAGGTGTTTCCTCCGACGCTCAGGCTCATGCCGGCCAGACGGCCATCAGCTCCGAATTTGAAGGTGGCCTCCGCCTCTGTCTTTCTCGAGAAGAAGGCAGCCGGCCCCTCGGGGGTAAGTTCCTCGGGGTTCTCGCCCGTAGACTGTGCAACGAGTCGCCCGTCCTTGCGCGCGACGGTAATCGTCGCATCGGCGTTCAGTCGATACCGCCCAACAAACTTGTCGAGCGCATCGGTCGCGAGTTGCACGGCGGTGTGGTGCTTCGGTTGAAAGTCCGGCCAACCGTACTCCGCAGCGACTGTTCGCAGGAGCGCCTTTGTGATGTCACCGCCGGCGTCGCCATTCGTCATGATCACGATGCCATCACCCTCGTCGAAGGCAACGAGCAGGCAGCGAAACCCTTGATTGCTCCCCCCGTGCATGAACCAGGGATGTTCCGCTCGGCCGCCGACAAGAAATCCAATGCCCTGCGATCCCATACCCACCGACTTGACCATCTCGCGGGCCGTGGCCGCATTGAGAATGCCGTCCGACTTTCCTGCCAGGGAGCTCTGCAGATTGATCGCGAGGCGAGCCAGATCCGATGGAGTCGTCCAGAGTCCTGCGGCGGATTGTTCGGGATACGTATGCGCACCGCCAGGAACAGGCTGACCTTTCGAGTCGTAAGGGCTCGCTGCGTTGTTTCTCAGACCCGCAGCGGCAGGCTGCTCGAAAGAGCTGCGTTTCATCCCTGCCGGCACGAGAACGCGATCGCTCATCAGCCTGGCGAACGGCGTCCTGGTGACATCACTGATCAGTTGCTGAACGACCGCGTATCCGCCGCCCGAATAGCTCCAGGCGGTGCCCGGAACGTTTTCGACGCGAATCGGCAGCGAATTGGCGGGCTTCTCCCCGTTCAGCACCTGTATCAGAGAGGGCACCGGCACGCCGCGCGCATAGCCGCTGAATCCGTGCACTGTTGTTCCTGCGGTGTGGGTGAGGAGCCTCCGGAGGGTCACGCGCTCAGTGGTAGTGGCAGCACTCTCAGGCAATTTCCAGGAGCTGAGATAGTTGTTCACGTCTTTATCGAGCGCGAGCTCGCCGGACTGCACCAGCGCCATAGCCGCGATCGCCGTCACAGGTTTGCTGATCGATGCGGCCTGGAAGATCGTGTCGGTATCCACCGCGCGGCCGCCAGCCTGTGAGACGCCGACACCATCAGCCCACTGGACCCGCCCTTCGTGAATGACGGCGATGCTGACTCCTGGCACGCCAAGTTCATGCATCTTGTTCGCAAGCGTAGTGGTTTCCACGGCCTCGCCGTGGACCATGACGGCCGGAAGGAGATTGTCTTCGATATGCCTGACGTGGAGCTTCGTCTCCTCACCTTCCGGCACAGGCGATTGAGAGCCCGCTCCGAACGCCGTGTCAGCGTTGCCTGCGAGCACCGCTAGTACGCACGCGCTGACTCGCAGTCCGATGACTCCACAGATACGTTGGCTCAAAAGTGTCTCCACGAGTGCGAGCGATCGAGGCGTTCGATGCTGCGCGATGCCTGATTTGGTTTCAGGCTAGCACGGCTGAGTCTGGCGACTTATGCACAAAGTCGATCATGAGGCCCGGCATCACTGGCGATAATGTTTCGATGTCAGAGTGGCGAATCGCGGGTGTACTGGGTGGCATGGGCCCCATGGCCACGGTGGACTTTCTTGCGAAGGTCGTCACGCTGACGCCGGCCGCGCGCGATCAGGATCATGTCCCGATGGCGATAATTCATATGCCGCAGATTCCGGACCGCAGCACGGCGATCCTGGAAAGCAGCGACGCCCCGTTTTCCGGGCTGCTACACGGATTGAATCGCCTGGCCGCGGCGGGGGCGCAATTCGCCGTCATTCCCTGCAACTCCGCGCATCACTGGTACCAACGCCTGGCGGATGCGCAGCCATTGAAGATCCTGCACATCGCCGACGCCGTCTCGATCGAGCTGCGACGTCGAAAGAAGACCTCAGAGGCCGTGAGCGTGCTCGCGACCCGAGGCACCCTTCGCAGCGGCTTCTACGCGGCGCGGCTGCGAGGCAACGACCAGGCGATCTTGCCGGTGGATACCCGGACACAGCAACTGATCGACCAGGCAATCGGTTCGATAAAGGCAGGCCGCCCTGACGATGCCGCGCGTTTCGCCGAAGAAGGTGCGCGCCGTGCGCTCGCGGCGGGCGCGCGCACGCTGGTGCTCGCATGCACCGAGTTGCCGCTTGCATTGAAGGACAGTCCACTCCTCGAAGCATGCGTCGATTCAACTATGGAACTCGCACGGTGTTCGGTGGCAGAATCAATGTCGACATGTCGCACATCGGGTTCACAACCACCGGGCTCCTAGAATTGTGGACGTAGGCTGGCTGCAGGATTTCCTGACGATTGCGGAAACAGGGAATTTCACGCGTGCCGCGCGGATCCGTAACATTTCGCAGGCGGCATTCAGCCGTCGCATCGCCAATCTCGAGGCCTGGGTTGGCAGTCCGTTGATCGATCGGTCTTCGTTTCCCACTCGATTGACTCCCGAGGGTGTGCACTTTCGCGAGCGTGCTTCCGAAATCGTTCAGCAGGTCACCGACGCACGGCTCAGCGTGACCGATGCGGACATCGGTTGCCGCAGCCAGGTTCGCATCGCGTTACCCCACGCACTCGCAACTGGACGCCTGCCGGCGTGGTGGTCCGCCTGGTCGAAGAAGTCGAAGCTGCAGGCGTCGTGCACCGCCGTCCCCGGCAACGTGCATGACACCGTCACTGCGCTCGTGTCTGGCGCGGTCGACATCCTCGTCTGCTTCTATTCAGCTCAAGAGGAGCCGATGCGCTTGTCATCGGAGCAATACGAGCGGGCCGTCATCGGCACCGAAAGCTTTCGCCCCTACGTCGCAGCCGCATCGGCCGCGCAGACTCGCAGGATTTTCCCGGGCCGCAGAGGATCGCCCCTGCCGCTGCTCACGTACTCATCAGGCGCCTATCTCGCCCGCATATTTTCGTCTGTTCTCGAGTGCGCCCCGGAGCGGTTGATCGCCCGGAGCATTTTCGAGAGCGACATGGCCGCGGTGCTGAGAAACATGGCTGTTCACGGTCATGGAATTGCGTGGCTGCCGGATTGCTCTGCGGCCGAAGCCGCGCCCGGCGCGCTCGAGCCGATCGTCGCAGACGGGTGGACCACCAGCCTCTCGGTTGTAGCCTATCGCGACAAGCGTCGCGGCAGCAGGCTGAGCGACGCGTTGTGGTCCGCGTTGCCGGAGAAATGAGCGGCGTCAAAGGAAGGTTCACCTTTGCACGCCGCCCCTCTACCCGCCTCTTTCGACTCTACAAGCGCGCGCGCGCTTCGACGAAGAGATAGCGGCCGACGTTGTCGAACAGGCCGCCCCGGCCAATTCCCTCGAACGTGTAGGCGTTCCCTGGCGGAATCACGTCGAAGAGATTGTTGATCCCGACCTTGAGTCGCACCGTGTCGTTGAGATCGAAAGAGCCGCCGAGATCGTTGTAGAAGCGACTCGCGACGCGGTTGTCGTCGACGAACAGTGGCGGGTTGTCCACGTTCTCCTTGGAGCTCGATATGAAGCGGGCGTTCCAGTCCAAAGACAGGGCGCCGGCGACGACCTCCATCGACAGATTCGCCCGCAGTTTCGGCAGTGTAGAGTTGCCAGCCGTGTGTACTGCCGGCGACAGCGAGAGGTAGGTGGTGTTTTCCTGGTAGTACGCACCGTCAAGCGAAAGGAATAGAACATTGGATTCGTTGAGCAGATGCGTGGGCAGGTCCACGCTGTACTGCCCACCGAAATCGATGCCCTTACCCTTGAGGGTTGCAGCATTGATCGGTTCGACGATTACCCCTGAGAGTTGTGTGTTGGGGACGGCGACTCCACCCACCGTCCCACCCCGGACGACCTGTGAGCACTGCGGATTGTCGATGGTCTGCGCATCCACACAGCCGTTGACGATCTGCTGCGCGCTGAAGTTCGTCACGGCGTTGTCGATATTGATGCTCCACCAGTCGACGCTGAGCTTCAGCCTGGGAATGGCGCTCGGTGTGAATGCCACGCCCACCGTCCAGTCCTTCGATTCTTCCGGGACGAGATTCGGATTTCCCCGGGTAGTCAGCGTCTTCCCAGCGCCGGGCCGGCCATCCACATAGCCCACCGGAATGCCCAGCGCTGCGCAATTGGCGGCCCGAGTCGAAGACCCGGCATTGATGTAGGTCACGCTGCAGGGATCATTCGGATTGGTGAGGCCGTTCTGGCCCGGGCTGAACAGCTCCGTGAGATTCGGCGCGCGAACATCGGACGATCGCGTGAATCGAAAGCGCAAGTCGGAGACGGGCGCCCAGACGCCGCCGAACTTCCACGCTGTCGTGGAACCGATGGTGTCGTAGTCGGAATACCGGGCCGCTGCTTCGACTTCCAGGGCCTTGGCGAACGAAAGATCCGTTGCCAGCGGTACGACTGCCTCGGCGAATGCCTCCTTCACCTCGAAGCCCGCATAACTGCTGGGGCCG
>JBDTUL010000122.1:0-12908 GCA_040007735.1 Gammaproteobacteria bacterium
GCAGTAGACACAGTTCGCTCCATAGCTTTCCATGAGCTGCGCCTGGCGTGCCAGCGCATCGGGCTCGGTCATGTGCGCCATCATGAGAAAGCCGACTGTATCGAGCGCAAGCTTCCGCGAGAGCGCGATGTGCTGCTCCGAGACGTCCGCTTCCGTGCAGTGTGTGGCCACCCGAATGGTGCCGACACCACATGCATGGGCCATGCGCAGATGATCGACGGTTCCAATTCCTGGCAGCAGCAGCGCTGAGATTCGCGCGCGTTGCATGCGCGGGATCACCGCGTTCAGATATTCCTCGTCGCTGTGAGCGGAAAATCCATAGTTGACCGAAGCGCCACCCAAGCCATCGCCATGCGTAACTTCGATCAGCGGCACGCCTGCCGCGTCGAGTGCCGCCGCAATCGATTGCATCTGCTCAAGGGAGATCTGGTGCTGCTTCGGGTGCATGCCGTCCCGGAGGCACATGTCGTGAAGCGTGATCGTTCGGCCGCGCAGGTCCATGATTGGGGCTCAGGCCGCCGCGCCGGCGCGCGGTTGGAAGCGGCCGCTCGCGATCTCTCGAGCAATCATCTCCGCCGTGCGCAAAGCCGCAGCCGTCATGATGTCGAGGTTGCCCGCGTACTTCGGCAGGTAGTCGCCCAGCCCCGCCACCTCGAGATACACGGAAACCCGCTTGCCATCGAACACCGGGCCGTTCTTCAGGGTGTATCCCGGCACGTACTGCCGCACCTCATCGATCATTGCGTGAATGGAGTCCGTGATCCGTGGTCGGTCAGGCTCGCCTTCGGTCAGGCAATGAACCGTGTCGCGCATGATGAGTGGCGGCTCGGCAGGATTCAGAACGATGATGGCCTTGCCGCGCCGGGCTCCGCCCACCTTCTCTATGCCCGCCGCCGTGGTGCGCGTGAACTCATCGATGTTCCGGCGCGTACCCGGTCCGGCGGAACGCGAGGCGACGGTAGCCACGATCTCGCCGTACGCCACGGGCTGCACACGGCTCACCGCGGCGATGATCGGAATGGTGGCCTGACCGCCGCAGCTCACCATGTTGACGTTCATCGCGCGTTTACCCACTTGCTCCGCAAGATTCACCGGTGGCACGCAGTACGGCCCAATCGCTGCCGGCGTCAGGTCGATAACCACGACACCGCGAGCCTGGAGCTCGCGTGCGTTATGGGGATGCACGTAAGCAGACGTGGCATCGAATGCGATCTGAACAGCATCGCGCACAAGATGCGGCAGCAGCCCGTCGATTCCCTCGGCCGTGGTCTTGAGCCCGCGTTCGCGCGCCAGAGCCAGGCCCTCCGATGCCGTGTCGATGCCCACCATCCACACGGGACGGAGCTCCACACTGCGCAGCGCTTTGAACATCAGGTCCGTGCCGATGTTTCCCGAGCCCACCAGAGCCGCATGGATCGGTGTCATACGAATCGGGCAGTCAGCGAGCCGATGCGGTCGATGCTGGCTCGCATGACGTCTCCCGCCGTCACCGGCTCGAGGGGAACCAGCGAGCCCGAAAGCACGATTTCCCCTGCCCGCAGCGACACGCCAAACCGGCCCAGTGTGTTGGCCAACCAGACGAGACTGTTGATGGGCGAGCCCAGCGCCGCCGCACCGGCGCCCGTACTCAGTACCTCGCCGTTCTTCTCCACCACACAGCCTACGGCGGCCAGGTCTATGGAACGCGCGTCGACCGCCTGCGTACCCAGCACTACCAGCCCACACGATGCATTGTCCGCCACCGTGTCTTCGATGCGAATCTTCCAGTCCCGGATGCGCGAGTCCACGATCTCGAAGCACGGCAATACGAAATCCACCGCCGCGAGAACCTGCGCCGTCGTGACGCCCGGCCCCTGAAGATCGCGACCCATCACGAAAGCAATCTCCGCTTCGGCGCGCGGTTGAATCAGCTGGGTCGAGATCGGAACCGCTTCCCCGGCGGGCACGAGCATCGCATCGGTGAGGTAGCCGAAGTCCGGCTGATACACCTCGAGCATACGTTGCACGGGCTTCGACGTAACGCCGATCTTCTTGCCAACCAGCTTCTCGCCGTCGCGCATCCGTGCGTTCAGGAGTTCCACCGAAATGCCGTACGCATTCTCGACGGTGATGCCGGGGTACCGCGTGGTCAGCGGCTCCACGACCCGGCGTCCGCGCAAGGCGGCGAACAGCTCCGCGCCGCAGGCCTGAATGTCGTTGCTCTTCATCATTTGCGCGCCGGATGCATCAGAGGGAATAGTTGATGCTGAGCCCGTATACCCGCGGCTTCGCATAGGTGGCGAGCGTGCAGCCGCAGGATGAAGACAGGTCGAACCGAAGCGTGTCGTAGCGCTTGTTGCCGATGTTGTCGACGAAAACGGAAATCTCCGTGTGATCGCCCGGCAAGCGGAACCCCATGCGGCCGTTGAACGCGATGTGCGAACCGGACTCCAGGGAGTCGAAGTTGGTCAGCGAGTTGAAATAGGAGCTCGACGAACTGAACGACCCCTGCACCGACGCCAAGCCGCCGAACGCTGGCCATTCGTAACGCGCCAGTCCGCTCGCCTGGAACTCCGGCGCGAACGAGGCTTCCTTGTCGGCAACGATGCCAAAGCTCACCACGTCGAGCACACGCGTGTGCAGGTATGAACCGGCGAGCTGCAGCAACAGCCCTTTCGCGGGGCTCACCGTCAACTCGAGGTCGGCACCTTTGTACTCCGCGTCGTTGTTGGTGACCTGGCTCGTCAGGCCGATGAACTGGAAGGTCTGGTAGTTGCGGTAGTCGTAGTAGAACACCGAGGCGTTGAGCTGCGCGCTGCCTTCCATGAACGTCGACTTGAAGCCGGTCTCATAGGCATTCAACGTCTCTTCCTTGTACGGAATCTGCGCGTCGGTGATCGGCGCACCGCCGGCGAACGGGGCGTTGAATCCCCCGGCCTTAACCCCGCGGTTGAAGCTGCCGTACACGAGCAGGCCTTTCTGCGGCTTCCACTCGAGCGCGCCGCGCGCCGTGACCAGCGACTTCGAAGAATCCCCGTTAAACTTGCGAACCGGCGCAATGAACATGCCCTTGTTGAAAATGCGCGGCGCCACCTGGCTGGTCTGGAGATAGATATCGCTTCGATAGTCGAAGTCTTTCTTCTCGCGCGTGGCACGCACTCCCGCGATTGCGGTGAGCGTGGGAGTGAGGTCGTATTCGGCCTGCCCGAACAGCGACGTCGACTTCGTCTGCAACTCGTACTGGTCGAGGAACTGGAATCCCTGGAAGTTGGCCACGACGATCGTCGGTGTGTCGCCATCCACAGGAAGCCAGATACCCGTGGTCGGCACGTCTGCGTCGATGTTGAGGTAATAAAGGCCGGTGACCCAGCGCCACCGCTCCTGCGTGCCCATGAGACGCAGCTCTTCCGAATAGCTCCGGGTCTTCGCCTGCGCGATAGTGTTGATGCCGCGCGCCGGCGACACCGTGCCGTCGAGCTGGAAATCCTTACGCGCGGTCTTGTAGTCCGTCACCGAAACCAGGCTCAACGCGTCCCGGCCCCACTTGAAGTTCGCTGTACCTCCATAGAGCGTCAGCGTGTTGACGTTGCTGTCCGGCACATCCTGATTGATGCGGGTGCCTTCGGCCTCGCGATAGCCAAAGAAGTCGCCACCCGGCACGGGGCGCGTGAGTGTGAAGCCGTCTGGTGAGCCCAGCACGTCGTTGCCGCAGTCCGTATTGGCGCCACCGGGGCCAATACACTCACGGGTCTCGGTGGGTGACACCTTGTGCGCGTTGATCACCTGCCCGTTCGCGTTCACCTCGGCGATGGTGCCACTCCACTGCCATGGCGAACTGCGCGACTCGGAGCGCCCGCCGTAGCCTGTGAGCAGCAGACGCGAGTCGTCGCTGAAATCGAACTGCAAGTGCGCGCGACCCGCGTAAGACTCATCGTTCCACGTGTCGCCGCCGCCCGGAAAGCTGTTCGACAGGATCGGCGAGCTGTGGTTGTACAGAAAGGCAACGCGTCCGCTCACCCGATCGGACAGCGCCCCACCGATTGCGCCTTCGACACGCGCTTGATCGAAGCGGGCATAGCTGACGTCGAGATATCCCTGGGTGTCCTGCGTTGGTTTGCGGCTGGCGAAGTTCACCGTGCCGCCTGTCGAGTTGCGGCCGAAAAGAGTGCCCTGGGGGCCTTTCAGGATTTCGGCGTGCTCCACGTCGAACAGCGTGAACTGTTGCGTGGTCATCATCGCCATGTACGCCTCATCCACGTAAACGGAAGTCGGCGCTTCGGTGTGATCCAGGAAATCGTTCTGCGTGACGCCCCTGATGCTGAAAGTCAGGAACTGGCCGCCGTAGGCACCGGCGACGGAGACACCTGGCGCCATCGCCACCAGGTCGGTGCTCGACTTGATGCCCAGCGAGCGCAACTCATCGCCGCTGAAGGCGGCGATGGAGATGCCGACATCCTGTTCCTTCTGCTCCCGTTTCTGCGCCGTGATGGTGATTTCCTGCAGCTCGTCGGCAAACGCCGCCACCGGAAGCACCGCCATGACGACGGCGAGTAGCGCAATCGGCCGGGCGATGCCCGGTGTGCGTCGATCTATCATTTAGAAGCCCCCTCGATCTGCGTGAAGAACCCCGCGATCAATGCATTGAACTCGGCCGCTTTCTCCCACTGCACCCAGTGACCACATTGCGGGAAGACGTGGAGTTGGCCGCGCCGTAGCTGTTTCAGCAGCACCAGCGCGCAGTCGAGCGGCACGACGCGGTCCTCGCGGCCCCAGACGAGCAGCAGGTCGTGATCGAGCCGCGTCAGCTCTTCACGCCACAAATCCTCGAGCGGCATCTTGCCGCCCCGCCGCCGGATAGGCGGATTGCGCACGGTTTCAGGATCGAGACTCGCCTGGTAGCGCTGCTGGAGCAATTCTTCAGTGATGGCCGAGCCGTCATAGAGCATCACATCCAGGAAGCTGCGCAGCTTCTCGAGCGACGGACCCGACCCTTCGTAATACCCCACCAGATGTTTGACGCCTTCCGTGGGCATGGTGGAAAACATCGGCATGCCGCCGCCCGAGCCCATCAGCACGGCTTTGCGCACGCGCTGGGGGTGATCGAGGGCCAGCTTCAGCGCTGTACCGCCGCCCAACGAATTTCCGACGAAGTGCGCAGCAGGGATATCCAGCGCCTCCATGAAGTCGTTCATCGAGCCGGCAAGGTAGGTGAACAACTTATCCGGCGGCAAAGATTTGTCGGATTTGCCGAAGCCCGGCATATCCGGTACGAGCACGCGAAAGCGCTTCGCGAGGAATTCGACGTTGCGGCTGTAGTTGCTCCAGCCGCTCGCCCCTGGTCCGCCCCCATGCAGCAGCAGAAGCGGGTCGCCCTCGCCCGCCTCGTGATAGCGAATGCGCACGCCGCCGGCCTGCACGAATCTCTCGGTGTTCTGTTCTGTGTAAGTCACGTTGTCGCCTTGCCTCAATCGCGCCGATGGCCCCAGATCTCGGCCTTGTCGAACACTTCCAGGTGCCAGGCCTCCTCATCGATAAGTCGCCCCGAGAAGCCGTACTCCACGTCGAATCCGGACGGGCTCTCCATGTAGAAGGAGACCATGCGGTCGTTGCTATGCCGGCCGAGCGTGGCCGAGATGCGCACGCCGGCCTGGTGCGCGCGCTCCAGCGCACGGCCGACTTCATCGAGCGTCTCCACCTCGGCCATGAAGTGCAGCAACCGCTTCGGCAGCGGCGCCGTCACCATCGCGAGTGAATGGTGGCGCGCGTTACAGCGCATGAACGTCGCCTTGGTATGTAGGCCCGGCGCGAGTTCGAGATTGATGTAGTCCGTCGTGCGGAAGCCGAGCGCATCCCGATAGAACGCCTCCGTGGCGCTCGTACTGGCGACGGTAAGCACGATGTGTCCGAGCCCGAGCTCCGCAGTCTTGAAGCCTGATACCGGCTGGCTGGGCATGAACGGTTTGCGAATCTCTATCTGCGGCCCGAAGTAGATTTCGGTGGCGAGCGCGTCGCAGTCCTGCAGAACGAGCAATTCCTCGACTCCGCGTGAGGCGGCAAGGTCTGCGCTCCCGCGTGATACGGCAACGCCGTGCTGCTGGAGACGCGCCTCGACCGCGCGCAACTCCGCAGCGTCGCGAACTTCCCAGCCCGCAAAGACGATGTCATCCTCCCCGGTTGGCGTGAGAAACAAACGCTGGCGGTAGTCGTCCATGCGCACGAGCCGCGAGCCGTCACTCAACGAGGGACCCCACTCAAACCCGAGCACTCCGGTTGCGTAAGTCTGCCAAGCGTCGAGACTGCGCACGCCGATGCCGATGTAGCCCAGCGAGCGAACCCCCCTCTCCCCTGCGTGACTCATGGCGTCTCGAACCTCTTCATAAGCTCCGTTCCCCCCGATGGGCTCAGCAGTCCGCGGACGTTGAATCCGCCGTCGCAGTTGATGATGGTGCCGGTGGTGTTGCGCGCGTTTTCACGCGAAGCCAGCAACACGTAGTGAGCGGTGTAGCCGTCCGGCTGCACGAGCGCGGGAATCGGCAGCGAGCGCTCGACAATTTCCGCAACGGGCAAGCTCGAGAGCCGTGATTCCGCCAGGCCGAGCGACGCCGGGCCACGAAGCTCGGTGGGAATTGCGCCTGGCGCCACGCCGTTCACCCTGACGTGAGGCGCGAGCTCATAGGCGAGCTGACGAATGAGCCCGACGAGCGCATGTTTGGATGCGGTGTAGAGCGGCCCGCCACCGGCGGTATAGAAGCCCGCGTTCGACACGGTGAAAATCATGCTGCCGGAGGAACGCACCAACGCGGGCGCCGCGGCCTTCGCTCCCAGCAGGCAGCCGCGCACGTTCACGCCGAATACCTCATCGAACGCCGCGTCGATCTTGTCGTCCGGCAGGTCCACGAGGCTGACGCCGAAGTCCCAGATACCGGCGTTACCGATGAACGTATCGAGCCGGCCGAAGCGCTCGACCATCGCGGCGACGGCACGCCGATGCGTTTCGAGATCGCGAACGTCGCCAGCCACCGTGACGGCTGAAGCGCCGAATTCCGCGGTGAAATCCGCTATGGCGGCTGCGGAGCGATCGAGAATGCCGATGCTCGCGCCTTCCTGACGAAAGCGTCGCGCGATGGCGCGCCCGAGTCCGGATGCCCCGCCGGTGATCAGCACCACCTGTTGCTCAGCCCAGTTCATGCGCGCTCCCGGCGACGTCCGCGGACGTCGTCGCACCCGCGCGCAACTCATACGCACCTGAATCGACATCCACGTAGACCAAGCCCGCTTCAACCTTCACGGCATACGTGCGCAGCGCGCGGCACACTGGCGGGCTCAGACGCTTACCGGAGCTGACCGAGAAACGGCCGTTGTGAAGCGCGCATTCCACCGTGTCGCCGACGAGATAGCTTTCGGCCAGCGACCACTGGCCGTGCGGGCAGCGATCCTGAGTAGCGAAGAAGCGGCCATTCACATTGAACACCGCAATCGGCTCGCTGCCACCCGTGGCTTGCACGGAGCTACCTGGCTGGACATCCGCCACATTGCAGGCTGTTACGAAGTTCATAGAAAGATGCTGATGTTCTTCGCGAGCAGCACGGTCTGATCGAGGAACAGCTCGCGACGCGCGATCAGCCACCCGGGGGCTGCGGCCTGACGGCGCAGCGTGTCCGTGCGCGCGCCGACGAAGGTCTCCACATCGCGCTCCAGGCGCGAGCGGTAGACAAAGAAATTGCAGGACGCTCGCAGTTCGTTTGCGCTCAGCGGCTGCAAGCGAACATTCATCACCATGTGCCGTGTTCGCGAAGGCGGGTCTTCTGCCCACGCCTGCCCGGTAAGCAAGCGCTTCACGCGCACGCGCAGGCTCGCTTTGTCGTCATCGAAGTGAGCGACTTCATCGGCGTGCGAGAACTCGTGCGCCATCTCGCGACGCGTGCGGTTGTAACGCGTCGGCATGTAGTAGTGGCAGTCCTCCGTCAGAAGATCGAGCCACTCCGTGTAGCGACGGTCGTCGAGCACCGCCGCTTCGTAATAGAGGAACTGTTCGATCTCGTGCTGAAGTGCCGCGTCGGCGACGCTGGCGGGCTGCCACGTTGCGGGCAATGGACTGGTCATGGCGATTGCGGGCCGCAGAGCCGATCCGCCTCCGCCCAATCGTCGGCCGCAAGCATGCTGGCCCAACGTGTATAGAAGCCGCGGGCCGCTTCTTCTGCGTAGACGTTGCTCATGCGTCCCGGGAAGCCGGGTTGATCGTCACGCGCGTGGCCGAGGCCCATCGACACATTGAGGGGCTGTTGCCGCGCGCGGTATCCACGCAGCACGTGCTGGATCTCGTTCCAGTTCTCGCCGTCATCCTGCTCGAACGTGCCGGCCGCGCTGAAACTGCGGAGCACGCCGCGTCGATAGGCTTCCTTCACGTCCTGTGGCCAGTCGCGATCCACGATGGTCCACGCCCACACTTCGGTCTCGTTCGGCCCTTTCGGGTGCCACACGCGCAGGGTCTGGATGCCCCAAAGGAACGACAGATTGGGAAACACGGAGGCATGGCCGCTGTTGAGCTGATCCACACGTTCCGTGCCCAGCCGGGCGCGCGCGACGTCGCGGGCGGGGCCCAGGAAATAGCGCGAAGCATCCGCGCCCACGATGGCCGGCAGGATTCCGGCGTCCGCGCCGACGGTGAAGAAACCCGCCCCGTGGCCCAGCGGCGAGCTGAATTGCAGCCCTTCGGTCGGCCACTGCACAGTGGAGGGGTCTACTTCGTCCGGCAGATTCATCAGCAGCGTCGACGCGTGCGCCGTCTGCGCGTGGTACATGTCGCTCGCAAACTGCTCGGTGGCGAACTTCCAGTTGCACTTGAGCACCCATTTGTGGACGCCGCCGATCACTTCGGTGCCCGCGTCCGAGCGGTCCACGAAGCCGTCGAAGTACCAGCGCATGTCGCCCAGGTAGTCCTCGAACGGCGGCGCCTTCGGGTCCCAGGTGCCGAAAATGAGCCCCCGGTAGGAAACCAGCTGCGCCACACGCTGCGTGCGCCAGCGCTGCTTGTCCAGGGCGTTCCGGTAACCTTCCGCCTCGTAGGGCACGCTCACGAGATTGCCGGCGAGGTCGTACCCCCAGCCGTGATACGAGCAGGTGAAGGCCTTGGCGTTGCCACAGTCCGCCCGGCTGATGCGCATGCCGCGATGGCGGCACTGGTTCAAAAAAGCGACCAGGGAGCCGTCTTTCTGGCGCACCACCAGCACCGGGTCCTCGCCCATGTAGGTCTGGAAGAAATCCCCGGCTCGCGGCAGCTGCGATTCGTGCGCCAGGAACAGCCAGCCGCGCGCGAATATGCGTTCGAGCTCGAGCTGATAGAGCTGCTCGTCGGTAAAGATGCGGGGATCGATCTCCCCGTCCCGGCGGTTCACCAGGCTCAGGATGTCGCGCTTCGACCAGCCCCGCGCGGTTGCAATTGAATCGTTGTTCATTTCTGGCCGCGACGGTACTATTTTGTGAAATCGCGGGTCATTGCCGGGGACTCGATATCCTTTGCTCCGGCGTCCAGTCGAGGGGGTTTGAAATGAGCTCACTGCCGGATATCCGGCTGGACGGCGTCACCTATGGGGTCGCCCGCCTCACGCATCCGTGGGCGTTGTCGATTCCGCCCACCCACAGCAGCTATCTGTGCCTGGTGCGAAAGGGTGAAGCGTGGTTCGAGCCGAGCATCGGAAGCCCGGAGCGCGTTCACGTCACCGAAGGGGCTGTCATAACCATTCCACGCGGCCAGGCGCATGTGTGGAAAAGCGCGCCGGACGTGCCGCGCCCCACGGATACGCAGTTTTATCCGCTCGTGCTACCCGGCGAGGCGCCGGCAGGAAGTGCGCACAATGTGGAATTGTTCGTCGGCATCGCTCCCCTCGACGCGGGCCCGCCGATCACTCATCTGACCGACGCGTTGCCGCCTTTCCTGCACATTCCCTCTACCGAGCACGCCATGCTCGCGCACCTGAACGCGCTGATCGGGCTCATCGAATTCGAGACATTAAATCGAGACCATCTGATCGATTCGCAGGCTGTGCTGCGTCGGCTTTCTGAGGTGGTGGCAATCGATTGCGCGCGGTTCGCGCTCACGCGCACAGATCGAGCCATGCCTTCGTGGATAGCTGGCATGACCGATCCGTGCATCACGCAGGCGCTGTCGTTGCTGCATGCCCGGCCCGAGTTTGATTGGAACGTGGGCTCGCTCGCAAAGCACCTTGGCGTCAGCCGTTCGGCCTTCGCGCAACGCTTCAAGACGCTCGTTGGCGAAGGGCCCATGCACTACCTGGTGAGAATCCGCATGCAACACGCAGCGGCGGAGATTCGCGGCGGCAGAAGCTCGCTGCACGAGATTGCTCTCGCACTGGGCTACCAGTCCGAGGCCGCCTTCTCGCGCGCGTTCTCGCAGCACATGGGCACTTCTCCCGGGCGATTCAGAAGCGCGGGGTAGAAGCTAGCGGAGCGGCATACCTCCTTTCTTTCGAGCCGCCGCCCGCCTCAGGAAGCTCGCCTGCGAAAGAGCAGCACCGAAGTCGTGACCGTGAAAACAGCGATCAAGGCCAGCTTACCCAGGTTGTGCGCAAGCGAAGCGACAGAGGCGTCCTTGAGGAACAGCCCCTGCATCAGCCTCAGCATGTGGGCGAGCGGATTGATGCCCGTGACGAACTGAAGCCACCACGGCATGTTTTCCACCGGCGTGGCGAACCCCGACAGCAACGCGAACGGCAGCAACACGGCGAACGCGCCGAGGAACGCCTGCTGCTGGGTATGGGCTATGGATGAAATGAAGAGCCCGATGCCGGCACACGCCGCGGCAAAGGTGAGAACGGAAGCATAGAAGACGGGAACGCTCCCGCGAAACGGCACGCCATAGAGTTGCGTCACGAGAAGCAGATACAGCGAAGTCTGCACGGTGGCGACGATGAGCGGTGGCAGCAGCTTGCCCAGCGCAATTTCCACGGGCGTGGCCGGCGAGACCAGAGTCTGATCGAATGTCCCGAGCTCGCGCTCGCGGGCAACCGACAACGCGGTGAGCATGAGAGCCACGCCGAGGGTCAGGTTGCCAACCAGGTTCGGCAACATGAACCATTTGTAATCGAGATTCGGGTTGAACCAGTTGTTGACGACCACTTCGGGTCGCGGCGGAGCCGCGACACTCGTCTCGCGCGCGGCCAGGTCGAACCCTGCACCCTGAACGATGGCGCTGACGTACTGAGTGGTGATCTGCGCCGCGTTCGATCGCCGCCCGTCCAGTAGTAGTTGTACTTTCGTCGGCCGTCCGGAAGCGAGGTCCGCGGAGAACCCGCTCGGCAGAACGAGAATGCCGATGGCTTCTTCGCGCTCGATCTCACTGCGAGCCGCAGCGACGCTCGAAAAGTTCGTCAGCCGCTCGAAGCTCGACGAACCGCGCAGGCGCTGCTGCACTTCGAAAGCCGCCGGGCCGCGGTCCTGGTCGACGACGGCCAGGTCGATGTTCTTCACTTCCATCGTGGCCGCCTGCGCGAAGATCAGAAGCTGGATCACCGGCGGAATGATCAGGGACATGCGCGCGCGCGGGTCGCGCAGCAGGCCGATCAGTTCCTTGCGAACGATTGCGAACAGCCGCTGGAGGGTGCCGCTACCCATCAGTCAACCCGCTTGTGGAGCTTGCGCCACGTCAGTCCGAAAAATACGGCGCCCACCGCCAGCATCAGCAGCATATTGGGTATCAGCACCGACCACACATCGCCGGCCAGGAATACGGTCTGCAGCGACACGTTCATATAGCGCGCCGGCACGATGAGCGTGATCACCCGCAGCCACAGCGGCATAGAATGAATGTCGAAGAGGAACCCCGACAACATCATGGCCGGCAGGTATCCCGTCATGAGACCGAGCTGCGCGGCGGCCAACTGGCTGCGCATCGTGACTGAGATCAGCATCCCCTGCCCCAGCGCCGGAACCAGGAACACCGCAGACACCAGCCCCAGCGTGAGCAACGAGCCGCGCAGGGGAAGATGAAACAGCACCAGCGCCGTCACGATGCAGACGCCCGTGGAGATCATGGCCAGCGCAAAGTACGGCAGCGCCTTGCCTATGAGAATCTGGCCGCGCGTCAGTGGCGTGGCATAGAGCGCTTCGAGAGTGCCGCGCTCCCATTCACGCGCGATGACCAGCGCCGTGAGAAGTGTTCCGAGCAGCGTCATGATCACGGTCATCGAGCCGGGAATCAGGAACCAGCGGCTCTCGGCGTTGGGGTTGAACCAATAGCGGGGCTCAATGGTAATCGGAACGGTCGCACGGCCGCCCTGTGCAAGACTTCGCGCGGCGAGAAACTCTGCCCAGATCGCGCTGACATAGCCGCGCACGAAATTGGCAGTGTTCGGTTCAGCGCCGTCCACGAGCACCTGCACCTGGGCCGCGTGCGACTGTGCCTGCAGTCGCTGGCCGAATTCCGCCGGAATGATCACAGTGGCTTTCACCGTCTGGTCCCTGAGAAGGCGCTTGCCAGTTTCGCGATCGGGTGCGGGAACGACCAGAAACCACTTTGAATCCTGCAGCCGTGCAGCGAAGCCGCGCCCGTCCTCGCTGCTATCCTCTCGCACCAGTGCAATCTTCACGACCGTTGTGTCGAGCGACAGGCCATAACCGAACAGAAACAGGAATGTCAGCGGCATCACCACCGCGATGATCCAGCTCGAGGGATCGCGAACGACCTGCTTCGCCTCCTTGATCATGACCGCAGACAGCTGCTGCCACCACGTGCCCAGAGACCGCAGGCTCATACGGCCTCCCGTTCAATGAGTGTGATGAACGCCTCTTCGAGCGTCGGCTCGGGAACGCTTGCGCTCGCCACGCTCGACTTCAGTTCCTCCGGCGTTCCTTCCGCGATCTTGCGGCCGCTCCAGATGAGCCCGATGCGATCGCAGTACTCAGCTTCTTCC
>JBDTUL010000123.1:0-12894 GCA_040007735.1 Gammaproteobacteria bacterium
TGCAGATCCAGTTCTACGGGCCGGACTCGCGGCGCCTCATGGCGATCACCAGCGATTTTCTGGAGAAGATGAAGCGAATTCCGGGTGCGGTCGATGTAGGCCTGTCCGAGCAGGAGCCGAAGGACGAGCTCAGAATCGAGCTCGACCGCGGGCTTGCGAATCAGCTGGGCATCTCCGTTGGGGACGCCGCGCAGGCGCTGCGGGTTGCCTTCGCAGGTGTCGAGGTGGGCGACTGGGTGGACCCCACCGGTGAATCGCGGGACGTGGCGGTGCGCCTGCACCCCGACGATCGCGTCGATGCCTCCAATATCGAGCACCTTCCGGTTGCAGTGGGCGGCAGCAACATGATGGTGCCGCTCGAGCAGATCGCGAAGATCAGTCTCGACAAGGGGCCGGCGCAGATTCAGCACCTCGACGGCAAGCGCACGGTCACGGTTTCCGCAAACGTGCAGGGGCGCGCTTCGGGCGAGGTGACGACGGATGCCATGAAGCTCGCCAACGCCATTGATTTCCCGGCGGGCTACGGGCTTTCCCTCGGCGGCGACTCGCGCGATCAGCAGGAAATCTTCTCTGAGATGTTCACGGCGCTGATCATGGGCGTTGCCGTCATGTACCTGGTGCTGGTGATGCAGTTCGGGTCGTTCACCGCGCCCCTGCCGGTGATGATGTCACTGCCGCTTTCGCTCATCGGCGTGGTGCTCGCACTGTTCGTCACTCGCGGAACGCTGAATCTCATGAGCTTCATCGGCGTGATCATGCTGATGGGGCTGGTGGCGAAGAACGCCATCCTGCTGCTGGACTGCGCGCGCAAGGAAGAAGCGAAGGGTATCCCGCGCGAGGAGGCCCTGATGCATGCGGGTCGCATGCGCCTGCGGCCCATCCTCATGACCACCTTTGCGCTCATCGCGGGCATGATGCCGGTGGCTATTGGCATGGGCGATGGCGGCGAGTTCTACAGCCCCATGGCGGTTGCCATCATCGGGGGCGTCATTACCTCGACGTTCCTCACGCTGCTCGTCATTCCAACCTTCTACGACAGCATCGAGATTTCGCGTGAGCGCGCCGTGGCCAAATTCCATGCTCGCGCCGCCCGGATGAACGCGCTGGCCGCCTTCCTGGCGACATTCTTCGAGGCCGTGCTCACGTTGGTGTTCGTGAGATGGGTTTATCGCGTGATACGGAACCTGTTGGGGACAAGGCAGCCGGTTCACCCGCCGGCGGCTTCAGCCACTCCGTAGGTTCGGCGGGGCGGCAGAAGCCTGCCTGCCAGGGGCTGAGGGAGGAGGCGGTGGCCTCTGTCTTGCCGCATGTGAGGAAACCTCTGCTTATTCCCCACCCAGCAGAGCAAACCTCACATTGGCCATGACCAGCACCCGGCGCGCCCACGCACTCGAACTGCTGGGCGCCCGCCGCTCGCTTCTTCCTGCATTTCGACGAATCATGGCAATTATGCGAGCTGCCCAAGCCGCATTCGTGATGTACGTTCACCAGTGTTTTGATGAGGGCGTCAGCGTCACTCGCGACGTTTGAAATCCAGGTTGATTTATAGCAAATCCATTATAGGATGAACGAGCTTCCGGCACTGCGGGAGATTCGCTGGCAAGGGGACTCGCGGGACGCTGCGCATCGTTTTCCGAAAGGCGCGCGCGTCAAGCTTGGAAAAGAGCTCACGCGCATCCAGATGGGCCTGCAGCCCCGCAACGGGAAATGGCTGAGCGGAATCGGGCGAGGCGTGCAGGAAGTTCGGGTCGCTCACAGAAAAGATGCGTATCGGGCAATCTACGTCGCGATTCTCGGTGAGCATGTGTATGTGCTGCACGCCTTCCAGAAGAAGGCGAAGACGGGCATCGAGACACCTCGGGAAGAGCTGGATATTGCAACCCAGCGATACAAAGATTTGGTGAAGTGGCTACGCAAAGGCTGAGGAACTGATCTCCATGAGCCGCAATCCGTTTCTGGACCTTGGAATTCCCCGCGAAGAAGCCATTGCGCTCCATATCCGTGCCCAGCTTGCCGCCAGCCTCGAACACCACATCGAGCGCAAGGGCTGGAGTCAGACTGCGGCGGCGCGTGTCCTCAAAGTGCCGCAGCCGACGATCAGCAAGATCGTCAACGGCAATGTCGAGAAGCTGTCGATCGAGTTCCTGATCAAGCTCATGGTGCGCGCAGGTTTGCCGGTGGGCATCACGGGCGGGCGCGCGGTGTCGGCTAGGCGCAGCGGTCATCCCCGCACAAACGCAGCGGCGTGAGGCGACGACACTTGCGAAGGCTTGAATAGAGCGCCTGTCCCGGATCCCGCGCCTGTGTGGGAAACTGCTCCTCCGTCTGACCCCGACGGGAAAATCACCTGACTCCGCCGAGCGCAAGTCCCTCTACGCCTGCCGCAGATAATCGGAAACCCGTTCCTCGCAGCGGTTGCCGGAGCAGGCCGCCGAACAAGGCCGACCGGCAGGCGGCAGACTACAAACACAGGCTCAATCGAGCGTTCGGAAAGGTTCTACATGCACCGGATTCTGGTCAGTGCCCTCTGTGTCCTCTCACTGCTCACCGCCGCATGCAGCAGCGAGAAGGACAGCAGTGTGGCGGCCGTCCAGCCGCCACCACCCGCCGCAGCCCAATTTGCCGCCGTGGATGGGCCCCGCCTGCTTGCTGCGAACGAACCCGCGAATGCCGGCCAATGGATGTCCTATGGCCGTGACTACGCGGAGCAGCGTTTCAGTCCGCTGAAGAGCATCAACACCGACACGGTGAAGAACCTCGGTCTCGCCTGGTTTGCCGATTTCGATACGCGGCGCGGGCAGGAATCCACGCCCATCGTCGTCGATGGCGTCATCTTTGTGACTTCCGCCTGGAGCAAAGTCTTCGCGTACGAGGCGAAGTCGGGCAAGGCGCTGTGGCAGTTCGACCCGAAAGTGCCGGGCGAATGGGCCGTCAATGCGTGTTGCGATGTGGTGAATCGCGGCGTGGCCGCGTGGAACGGCAAGGTGTACGTGGGCACTATCGACGGGCGGCTCATCGCCCTCGATGCGGCAACCGGCAAGCCCGTGTGGGATGTCTCTACCATCGATCGCAGCAAGCCCTATTCGATCACCGGCGCGCCGCGGGTCGTGAAAGGGCTCGTGCTCATCGGCCAGGGCGGCGCTGAATTCAGTGCCCGCGGCTATATCTCGGCGTACGACGCCGAGACCGGCAAGATGGCGTGGCGCTGGTACACCGTGCCGGGTAATCCCAGCGAACCGTTCGAGAATCCGCAGATGGAGATGGCCGCCAAGACGTGGAGCGGCAACTGGTGGAAAACGGGCGGCGGCGGCACCGTGTGGGATGCCATCACGTACGACCCCAAGACCGATCTGCTCTTCGTCGGCGTCGGCAACGGTGGCCCGTGGCCTGCTGAAATTCGCGACCCGGGCGGCAAGGGCGATCACCTGTTTCTCTCGTCGATCGTGGCCCTGAAGGTCGAGACGGGCGAGTACGTCTGGCACTACCAGGAAGTTCAGCGTGACTCCTGGGACTACACCGCCGTCCAGCAGATCACCGTCGCGGACCTTGCGATCGACGGCAAGGATCGTCACGTGATCCTGCAGGCGCCGAAGAACGGCTACTTCTACGTGCTGGATGCGGCGAGCGGCGAGCTGATCTCGGCGAAACCGATCGTGCCGCTCAACTGGTCCACCGGCATCGACATGAAAACCGGCCGGCCGAACGTGGTGCCCGCCGCGCGCTATGACGTAACGGGTAAGGGCTACATCCAGGTTCCGTCGTTCGGCGGCGCGCACAACTGGCACCCGATGTCGTTCAGCCCGGAGACGGGGCTGGTGTATATCCCGGCCATGGAGATGAGCTATCCGTTCGTCGTCGCGCACGAAGACGACAACCCGATGGGCCAGAAGCTCTCCATCAGCTTCGCCGGCAGCGCGCAGATGCTGAAGAACCCGAAGGCGCTCAAGGTGAACAAGGGGTTCCTGCTCGCCTGGGACCCTGTGAATCAGAAGGAAGTCTGGCGCGTATCCCACGACAGCGGCCGGAGCGGCGGGTCGCTCGCCACTGCGGGCGGGCTCGTGTTCGCTGGCAACTCGAACCAGCAGGAGTTCGTAGCTTATCGAGCCGACACGGGCGAAAGATTGTGGGGGCAGGGCGCGCAGACAGGCGTGCTTGCAGGCCCTTCGACGTTCGAGGTGGATGGCGAACAGTATGTGGCCGTGGTCGCGGGCTATCGGTTGACCGGCAACTACTGGGCGCCCAATCACTCACGATTGCTCGTGTACAAAATCAGTGGCGCCGCCAGGTTGCCCGAGGCTGTACCTGACCCGGTGCAAGTGCTGAACCCGCCGCCTGCGTTTGGGTCGCCCGCCGCCATCGCGCTGGGCCAGCAACTGTATGGACGGTTCTGCGGCACCTGTCATGGCTCGGAAGGTTTCAGCCGCGGAATGTTCCCGGACCTGCGGTACACCGGCGCGCTCAACAGCGCGTACGCGTTCAAGAGTATTGTCATCGACGGAGCGCTTTCGCAGAACGGCATGGTCTCGTTCGCCAAAGCGTTGAAGGTCGATGAGCCCGAGGCGATTCGCGCCTACCTGGTGTCGAAGGCGATCGAAGCGAAGGACGCTCCGGCGCCCGGGTCGATGTCGGCGCCTCCTGCGCCGCGTACTCACACAGACTGAGGGGGATGCCGATATGTCCGACAAGAACGAGTCAGCGAAGCGCCCGATGACGCAAACCGGCCGCGCACGCCGCCGTTTCCTGCAGGGCACGGCGCTCGCTGCGGTGGGCACTTCGGCGGCGGCGCTCGCCGGCAGCACGGAATCCGCGAGCACGGCACTGGCAGCCGCGGGCAATTGCCCGACGGTGCCCATGCCGATGAAAGATGTGGAAGGGAAGGTTGCGTTCATCACCGGCGGCAACAGCGGCATCGGGTTGGGCATTGCGCGGGCCTTCACCGAAGCCGGCATGAAGGTGGCTATCACCTATCGCACCCAGGCGAATCTCGATGAGGCGATGAAGATTCTCAGCGGTGCCGGTGATCGCGTCCATGCCGTCAGTGTGGATGTCACGGATCGGGCCGCCATGGAGAAGGCCGCAGCCGAAGTCGTCGATGTATTCAAAAAAGTTCACGTCGTCGTTGCCAACGCCGGCGTGGGAATCGTAGGTGGGCTCAGCACGGCGACCTACGATGATTGGGACTGGGGAATGGGCGTGAACCTCAACGGAGTGTTCAATACTATTCGCAGCTTCCTGCCGCGCATCCAGGCGCACGGCGAGGGCGGGCAGGTGGTGGCGACGTCGTCACTGGCCGGCTTGCTGGGGCATGGGCCCGCCGGCGTCTATACCGCATCGAAGTTCGCGGTGGTGGGCATGATGGAGGCGCTGCGCGCGGAGCTCGATGGCGGCAACATCGGCGTGTCCGTGTTCTGCCCGGGCATCGTGAAGACGAAGATCGGCGAGTCCGCCCGCAACCGGCCGGCCAACCTCACGGACACCGGCTTCAAGATGGATCCGAAAATGCTCGCCGAGTTCCAGAAAGTGATGAAGGACATGAAGGGCCCGCCGCCTGGCATGGAGCCGCTGGAAGCCGGTCAGCTCGTGTTGCGCGGTGTGCGGAACAACGACCTGTACATCCTCACGACGCCGGAGTTCGAGGGCGAATTCCAGGCGCGCGGTGATGCGATCATTGCCTCCATACCGACCGAAGTGAAGGTGCCGCCAGGCCGCGAGGCGTTCGGACGCGTGATTCTCGGCAAGACCGGCTATGCCACCGAGCGGGATCGGCAGCGATGCGAGCGGAAGCGGGTGCGAAAGGTCTGATCTGGCGCTGCGCGAAGAAGCCCTCAATCGCCGGGCGGCTCGGAACTTTAATTTTTTTGAATTTCCAACCGCTGGACTCGAATAGACGCATCGCCGGGCGGCTGAGAGACGTCTTTATCCGAATCCGGTGGTAAAAAATTAAAAGTTTCGAGCCGCCCGGCGATTGAGGGCCTTCTGCGGGCGGCAGGCTTGCGTAAACGCCTTACGCCGGGAACACGATCTTCGGCTTCTCAGGATGCCGCCGGTATAAAACGGCTGTATGCCCGATGCGCCCGGCCATTTCGCTGCTCGTGCGGCTGGCGAGGGTCGCAAGCGCGGCATCGCGCGCATCCCGTTCCATGCCGCTCACGCGCACTTTGATGAGCTCGTGATCGTTTAGCGCCCGCACTGTCTCGGCCACCACGGCGTCGCTCGCGCCGGCCGCGCTGATCATGATGACGGGTTTGAGGGCATGGCCCAGGCCGCGCAGATGACGGCGCTGTTTCTCGGTGAGTTTCATCGCGGCATTGTACCTGCTCTGGCCGGCGGCGAAGTGGCGCCACTTTCGCGCCGGCGTTGCCATAAAAAGTAACTGCGATGTAACGGATTGTTTGACGCCGCTCGGGCAGCATCCGCCTCGTTGCACTCATGCAGGTATCCTGAAGGGCGATGCCGCTGCGAAAGTCGCAGCGTGGACCGGTCTGCGCATCAATTGGTTGCCGCTTTCTCAATCGACTATTCTGGGGCGTCACGAAGCCGGGGAAGCGTCAGGTAGGGGGATTGGCGGAACTCCCCTGCGGACCGGAGCGTTTGCTTGGCACTATTCATGTTGAGTCGCGAAATCAAGCCACGGTTCACCCTCGCGGATGCGCGTCGATCGACAGGCGGCTGGCTCCGGGTGCGGAGCTGGGCGGTTATCGTCGTCAGCGCCGTTGTGCTCGCCGCATGCGGCAGCGCTCAGGACAAGAACCGCCCTACGGAGAAGCCGGCTCCGGAAGCGGGCTTCGTCGTGCTGAAGCGTGAGTCCGTGCCGCTGCGCCTGGAGCTGCCGGGGCGCACGGCGGCGTTCGAGGTGTCGGAGGTGCGGCCGCAGGTGTCGGGCATCATCCAGTCCCGCCTGTTCACAGAAGGAAAAACTGTTAACGCGGGAGACGTGCTCTATCGCATCGATCCTCGTCTCTATGAGGCTGCCCTCAACCAGGCGCGGGCGGACCTGACCAGCGCCATCGCCACGCGCGACGCCGCGCGGGTGCGCGCGGAGCGTCTCGGGGAGCTGGCGAAGACTGGTGTCGTCAGCAAACAGGATCTGCTGGACGCGCAGGCCACCGCCCAAGCGGCCGCGGCCACCACAGAGCGGGCACGCGCCGGGCTCTCCACCGCTCAGATCAACTTGAAATTCACTCAGGTCAGCGCACCCATCACCGGACGCATCGGCCGCTCGGTCGTCACGACGGGTGCGCTGGTTTCCGCAGGGCAGGCGGGGCCGCTCACCACAATCCAGCGGCTTGACCCCATCTTTGTGGATATTCAGCAGTCGAGCGCCGCGTTGCTGTCGTTCCGTCGGCAGTTGGCAGGTGGCGATCTCGCGCGAGCTTCCACGGAAGTAAACCTGATTCTCGAGGATGGCAGCCGGTACACGCATGCCGGTGTGCTTCAGTTCGCCGAGTCGGTGGTGGACATCAACACCGGCACGGTGACGGTGCGCGCGCGCTTTCCAAATCCGGAAGGGTGGTTGCTGCCGGGCATGTATGTGCGGGCAGAATTTTCGCCCGTGCAAGCGCGCGAGGCGATCCTCGCGCCTCAACAGGGTATTTCGCGAGATACCAAGGGCAACGCCACGGCGCTGGTCATCGGCACGGACTCCAAGGCCGAGATGCGCGCCGTGGTGACGGAACGCACGGTTGGCGATCAATGGCTCGTCTCGAAAGGGCTGATGCCTGGAGACCGGCTCATCGTCGAAGGGCTGGGCCGCATTCAGGTCGGCCAGACGGTTCGGCCGGTTGCGGTGGGGGCCACGACCGCGGCTTCCGGCGGCGCCGTGCCAGCGGCGACTCCGCCCGATTCCGTCAATGCTCCGCCTGGCGCTTCCGCCGCCGTCGCGCCTGCCACCGTCGCGCCCGTTACGCGCTAGCCAATGCTTTCCCAGATTTTCATCGACCGCCCGGTTCTGGCCTGGGTGATCTCCATCCTGATCATGCTGGGTGGGGTCGGTGGCATTCTGTCGCTGCCGGTCGAACAGTACCCGGACATCGCGCCGCCCTCGGTGAACGTTCGGGCTGTGTATCCCGGCGCATCCGCCGAGACGCTCGAATCCAGCGTCACGCAGGTGATCGAGCAGCAGCTCACCGGTATCGATGGGCTCATCTATTTCTCGTCCACGTCTAATGCCAACGGCCAGTCAGTGACCGCGGTGACGTTTGGACAGGGCACGGACGCGGACATCGCACAGGTCCAGGTGCAGAACAAAGTGCAGCAGGCCTTGCCGCGCCTCCCACAGGCGGTGCAGCAGCAGGGACTGGTGGTGACGAAGTCGAACGCCGACTTCCTCATGGTGGTGTCGATTTATGACGAGTCCGATGCGTCCGAGCCCGGCGACGTGGCGGACTATCTCGTCTCCAATCTGCAGGACGCGATCGGCCGGCTGCCCGGGGTGGGCGACCTGAACGTGTTCGGCTCGCAGTACGCGATGCGCATCTGGCTCGACCCGTCGAAGCTTGCGAGCTACCAGCTGATGCCGAAGGACATCATCGCGGCGGTCGAAGCGCAGAACACGCAGGTGGCTGCGGGGCAGGTAGGTGCGCTTCCGGCAGCCGCCGAGCAGATGCTGAACGCAACGGTGACGGCGCGGTCGCGGCTCACGAGCCCGGAGCAGTTCCGCCGCATCATCGTCAAGACTCAGCGGGACGGGTCGATGGTGCGCCTGTCAGACGTGGCGCGAGTGGAGCTCGGCAGCGAGAGTTACACCACGGCGACCCGTCTCAACGGTCACCCGGGCTCGGGCATTGCGGTTCAGTTGGCGCCGGGCGCGGATGCCTTGCGCACCTCGGAGCTGGTGAAGGCGGAGGTTGCGCGGCTGGCGCCGTCGTTCCCGCACGGCTATCGCTACGCATTCCCGCTGGATAGCACGGACTTCGTTCGCCTGTCGATCGAGGAAGTCGTCAAGACGCTCCTCGAGGCGATCGTGCTCGTCGTCATCGTGATGTTCGTGTTCCTGCAGAGCTGGCGCGCGACGCTGATTCCCGCGATCGCTGTGCCGGTGGTACTGCTGGGCACGTTCGGTGTGCTCGCGGTGTTTGGGTTCACGATCAACACACTCACTTTGTTTGGAATGGTGCTGGCGATCGGGCTGCTCGTGGACGATGCCATCGTCGTCGTCGAAAACGTCGAGCGCGTGATGCGCGAAGAGCCTGGCATTTCCGCGCGCGAGGCGACCATTCGCTCGATGCGGGAGATTCAGACGGCACTCATCGCGATTGCCCTGGTGCTGTCAGCCGTGTTCCTGCCGATGGCGTTCTTCGGCGGATCGGTGGGCGAGATCTATCGGCAGTTCTCGATCACGATGGTTGCCGCGATGCTTTTGTCGGTGATCGTAGCGCTCGTGCTGTCGCCGGCTCTCGCGGCCACACTGCTGAAGCCGCCGAGTGCGGAGCTAGAAGCGCGGCGCTCGCAGGTGAGTCGCGTATTGCACCGTGCCGGGGAGCGATTCCACAGCGGCTTCGAGCGCATGGCGGACCGCTATCGCAACGGCGTGCAGTGGGTGCTGGATCATGCGACGCCGGTGATGCTGAGCTACGTCGTATTTGGCGCCGTGCTCGTGGCGGTGTTCATGCATTTGCCCACGAGTTTTCTCCCCACCGAGGACCAGGGGCGCGCGCAGCTTCAATTTACCCTGCCGCCGGGGGCCACGCAGAGTCGCACGCTGGAGGCTGCGCGTACGATCGAGCGCTACTTCCTGAATGAGGAGCGGGACAACGTTCCCGTCATCTTTACGGTGGTGGGGCAGGGTCAGGGCGGCTCAGGGCAGAACGCGGGGCGCGGCTTCATTGCGCTGGCGCCATGGGATGTCAGAGAGGGCGTGTCGCGAAGCGCCGCGACGATTACTCGCCGCGCCACGCAGGAGCTGGGGCGTCGCATGCGGGATGTGGAGTTCTTCGCGCTGAACCCGCCGCCGGTGCGTGGGCTCGGGCAGTCGAGCGGATTCACGCTGGAGCTTCTGAATACGGGCGGCCTCGACCGCGCGCAGTTCAAGGCGGCGCGCGACAAGCTGCTCACGGCCGCGCGCGCCGACCCGGAGCTCACGTCGGTGCGTACCAATGCACTGGAAGACACGCCCACGCTCAATGTGAATATCGACCAGGAAAAGGTTGGGGCGCTGGGGCTTGCGCAGCCCGACGTGGATTCGACGCTTTCCGCCGCGTGGGGTGGCAGCTACGTCAACGACTTCATCGATCGCGGGCGCGTGAAGCGCGTTTATCTGCAGGGCGACGCTGCGTTTCGCAGTCGGCCGGAAGATCTGGCGGATTGGTACGTGCGCACGGCCTCGGGCGCGATGGCTCCGTTCTCCGCGTTTGCGTCTACTTCCTGGGCGCGGTCGCCGGCAACGGTGGCGCGATTCAACGGGTGGAGTGCGTATGAGATAGAGGGCGCTTCCGCACCCGGGGGCAGCACCGGGGATGCGATGGCGCGAATGGAAGAGCTTGCGAAAGGCCTCACCGGAACGTCGATCGCGTGGAGCAACCTGTCGTTTCAGGAGCGCAAGTCGAGCGGGCAGGCGCCGTATCTTTACGCGATTTCCTTGCTGGTGGTTTTCCTGTGCCTGGCCGCGTTGTACGAGAGTTGGTCCATTCCGGTTTCGGTGATCATGGTAGTGCCGCTGGGGTTGCTGGGCGCAGCCGTTGCAGTGTGGCTGCGCGGGCTGGAGAACGACGTCTACTTTCAGGTGGGACTGCTGACGACCATGGGGCTCGCGGCGAAGAACGCCATTCTGATCGTTGAGTTTGCCGAGCAATCCGAGAAGCACGGCAAAAGTGCTCGTGATGCCGCTCTGGAGGCCGGGCGCCTGCGCCTGCGACCCATTGTGATGACGTCGCTGGCGTTCATCTTCGGCGTGCTGCCGCTTGCCGTTTCCACCGGCGCCGGCGCCCAGAGCCGCATCGCCATCGGCACCGCCGTGATCGGCGGCATGATCACCGGCACGGTGCTGGCGATCATGTTTGTGCCGCTGTTTTTCGTGCTGGTGCGACGGGTGTGGCGGGCGAGGGTGGGTGCGCCCTCCGCTGGCGCGGGGCAGAGGGATTTGGAGGCTCAGCAGCAGAGCTGATCGATGCGCGTCGCCACAGGCCGTACGTCAGGCGCGTTGAGGACGTGGAGCTTTGGGATGCGGTCGAAGTCCGAGTCGTGAGTGACCAGCGCAATGTCGTGCCAGAGCGCGGCGGTCGCGATCCACCCATCGCCCCACGCGATGGGACGTCCGGCCCATTCACCTTCAGCGATCACTTCGGCGTAGCGTTTCGCCATGCCCTTCACATAGGGAATGGTCGGGTAGCCGATCAGGAACAGATCCAGCTCCCTCCGACGCCTCGCGCCCCAGCGGCTCTTGATGGCCCAGACCTGCAACTCGGCTTCGGTAACAAACGAGATCCTCACGTCGAACCGCGCCAGCAGTTGCGAGTACTGGTGCCCAAGCCGCAGTCCTTTGAAGATGAAGGACAGGACGTTCGTATCCACGATGACGATACGATCGTCCATCACCCGCGCCGACGCAGCCCGATCCTGCCGCTTTTACGGAATTCGCGAATGGCTTCTTCGAATCCGTCGTCGATTTCTCCCGGCCAGCGCCCCAGCAGGTCAGCGACGGACTTTCGTTCGCTGCGCGGGCGGGGAACCAGTTTCTCAGAGTCAGTTGGGCCACAAAAAGGCGCAGGCTCGGCGTCGATGTGGCAGCCCCGGACAAATCTCTCGGGTCTGTGGCTCATGGCGGTCTCGTCGAAGTCAGTACCGTTCAAGCCCGTGCTCGCGCCGGTCCGTTCTTCTTTTTCGATGGATTTAGCGTAATCCACCGGTCGGTCTGCGGGTTTCGCTGAATCATCCATGAGTGCTCCTCGTTTGCGGGGTGAGAGGCATAGCCGCCGCTTCTCATCGATCTCGCAGCGGCGTTAGCTCATCTTCCCTGATGCTCTGACATGAAGAAAAGTTACCAAAATAAAGTCAGCTTCGCAGAACTTTCGAGTCACAAAAGTACGAGAGATCGGGGTCTTTTCTACAGTGGCCGCTCTGTCAATGCTGTTCCTTCATGCAAGCGCGCCCACATCAATCGCAACAGTAGCCGCCCTATGTTTCGGGCTTCGCCAAGTCCGGCCGTGCCCGCTCGCGTGTTTCGCGGGACGGCGGCGGTGTGACTTCTAGCCCTTCTAAAGCCGCGCCGGTCCTCGCAAATTTGCCGCGTTGGAGAAGCAGCAGACGTCCTAATATAATCAATAGCTTACGTCGGTGCCGACGACGCCAAATTCGCAAGTATCTGATTTTCCTAGGCTCAAGCGGGGGATATTGGGCATCCTGAGGGCACGCTGCGCGCCTGCCCGAAGCTCGAAAAGTGCGACAGACCGGACTCAACGGTGTTGTCCTACGGCGGGGCCGCAAGCATCCCGCCCACGCCCAGAAATCGCTGAGCTCCACAAAAATGCCAAAGCGCGCGCTGCTGAAAAAGACATCAACAAGAATCGTGCTCGTCGTGCTGGCGATCCTCGCCGGTGGGGTGTGGTTCATCAGCCCCGCTCCGCCGGTACTGCGCGGCAGTGGTGAACGCATGAAGGCTGTCGTCTATCACGAGTATGGCGTGGCGGACGTGCTTCGCCTCGAAGACACTGAGAAGCCGCTGCCGAACGACAACCAGGTGCTGATCAGGGTTCGTGCGGCGTCCGCCAATCCACTCGACTGGCACTACATGAGAGGCACGCCCTATCTGATGCGCCTCGACGCGGGGTTGCGCAAACCTGCGGACATTCGCACGGGCGCCGACGTGGCCGGCGTGGTCGAATCCGTCGGCAAGAACGTCACGCAATTCAAACCCGGCGATGAAGTGTTCGGCACCAGCGGCGGCGCGTTCGCCGAATA
>JBDTUL010000124.1:0-12844 GCA_040007735.1 Gammaproteobacteria bacterium
GTATGCCCCATCCCGACAGGGTTACTCCGAAGCGCGCCCGGCCACCCCGCCTTCCCCCGCCGGCGGTGGCGCCGGCGGCGAGCCGCTAGCCTGCTCCGAACGCGACGCTTTTGCGGGTCGCCGGCCGACCCAGAACGCCGTCAGTCCGCCCGCCGAGGTGGCGCTGCCAACCACCCACACCGCCAAAGTCGACAAACACGCTGGACACATGCGAGGGCTCCCGGTTAGTCCGCAGGGCGCGGAACTGTCTGGAAGACGCGGTCGGCGCGTACTGCCCGACACCGCAACCGGATTTATCTACAATGGCTCCTATGACCTGGCTACAACCCATCACGCTGCGCAATCCGCGCGCGACGCTGGAACCCCTCTCGCTTGCCCGACACGACGACCTCGTGGAAGCCGTGCAGGACGGGGAGCTCTGGAAACTCTGGTACACGCGCATTCCGTCGCCGGAGACGATGCGTGTGGAGATCGAGAGACGACTCGCACTGCAGGTGAAGGGGTCGATGTTGCCGTTCGCCGTGGTGGACAACATCACGGGCAGGGCGGTGGGTATGACCACGTACATGAATGTGGACGACGTGAATCACCGCGTCGAGATAGGGTCCACCTGGTATCGGAAGGCTGTGCAGCGGTCGGATCTCAACACGCAGTGCAAGCTTTCACTGCTGACGCACGCGTTCGACACACTCGGCTGCATTGCCGTGGAGTTTCGGACTCACTTCTTCAACCACCAGAGCCGCAAGGCCATCGAACGGCTCGGCGCGAAACTCGACGGCATCCTGCGGAGCCATCAACTCATAGACAATGGGTCGCTGCGCGACACCTGCGTGTACAGCGTCATCGCGTGCGAATGGCCTGCCGTGCGGGCGCACTTGCAGGCGGCGATTCGTTAGCGATTCAGCGACACGCGCGCTATGAGGCTTTGGCCAGCGCCGCGCGAGCCCGAAGCGCCTGAGGGTGTTGCGCCCCGAGTTGTTCTTCCAGGGTGGCTAGCGCGCGCGTGAGCAACTGCTTGCCGGTCGGCGTGCCTGCGCCCAGGGCTTCGCCCAGCCGTTCACGCACTTCGGCAAGCTCCCAGCTCTGGTTCCAAAGAAACTTCTCACGCAACTCGAGGGCTTCGGTCAGCAGGGGAATCGCCTCGGCGGCGTGCCGTTGCACCAGCAATGTTTCGCCACGCGCGACCAATGCCCGCGCCAGTGCCGGTTGCCCCGCGGTGCCGACTTTGCGCAAACGGGGGATCAGCGCCGCGATATCCGCACCTGCACGAAGTGAATCGCCGCGCGCGGCAATGAGCGCCGCCTGCGCGAACTGGGTGCGCAATACAAACAGGTGATCTTCACCGAGTTGCTTGCGCGAGAGCGGCAGGCTTTGATCCAACATCGTGCCCGCCGCTTCGCTCTGTCCCGCGGCGGCCAGCGCTTCAGCGAGGAACAGCCGGTTCAACACGGCGACCGGGCTCGCTGCGCCGGCGAATTTAGTGGCTATGCGAAGCGAGTTCCGCAACGTACTCAGCGCTTCATCGTGCTGGCCGCGAAGAGTGAGCAGCGCGCCGTAGTATCCCATTGAGGCAGAGACCGCGGCGGAATCTCCCGACAGCGCCTGCTGTCGCTGAAACCCATTTCGCAGCAGCTCTTCGGCTTCGCTTATGCGCCCGTAGCGGTACGCGAGAATGCCCATGTTCGCGCGCATGATCAGCGCATCGAGATCGTCCGACCGCTCGAGCACCGCGTGAATCGCCAGCGCCTGCGCGTAGGCGCCCATCGCTTCGTCGAAGCGATTTGCGTTCATGTAGGTGACGCCCAGCGAGTTGTACAGCGCGGCGGTCTCCCTATGGTTGTGTCCGGAAAGCTCGGTGCGTTCGCGAAGTGCGGTCTCGTAGGTGGCGATGGAGCCGTCGAGGTCGCCTTGCGAGCGCTGCAATCGTCCCTGCACGACCATGCCTTCGAGGCGCTGTTCCTCGTAACGGCGCAGATCTGTTTTCCAGAAAGCCTGAGCGGACTCCAGCAGTTTGGCGGCGCGCGCTGTGTTCCCGCGCAGGAACTCCACGTTCGCGAGCTGCTGCTGCACGATCGCCTTGGATTCCGGATCGGCCTCCGTGCCTGCCTGCGCGAGAAACCCCTCCAGCAATGGGGCTTGTCCCTCGAAATCTTCCAGTGCGCCGTACAGGTCCGACAGCGTTTCGACCACCTTGCCGGCGAGATACGGGTCGTCCCGGTATTCGCTCAGCACGCGCTGCGCGCTTCGGTCCAGCATGTTCTTCGCGGTGGTGGGCTGCGCGCCCCCGGCGGTGACGGACGAGCGAAACATTCGCGTCAGATACAGTCGCACGGCCTCTTCACGAGTGGCTGCGCGGCGCGCGATGTCGCGCTCCAGGGCTATGCGATGCGCTTGCCAGGAGACAACAGCCAGACCGCAAGCCAGCGCGAGAACCACCGAGCCTCCCGCAGTCACTATCCAACGATGACGTTTGAGAAAGCGCCCCAAGACGTAGAGGCGTGCGCCTTCGCGCGCCGACACGGGCTCGGATCTCAGATAGCGCCGCACGTCCCGCTCCAGCGCGGCCACACTTTCGTAGCGAGCCTGCGGTTCCTTGCGCAGACAGCGGGCGACGATGGCATCGAGGTCGCCTTCGAGCAGGCGAGTGAGAATCGCACCGTTCGGCAGGGCGCGCGCTGCGCGGCTGGGAACGGGCGGCGCCTCATTGAGGACTGCGTTGACAGCTTGCGCAACCGGCCTGTCGGCGTTGCTGAACGGCTTGCGCGAGGTCAGCAACTCGAACAGCACTACGCCGAGTGCGTATACATCCGTAGCGGTGGTGATGGCCTGCCCGGTGAGCTGCTCCGGCGCCGCGTAGTCCGGCGTCAGGGGCGCGGACGTTTTTTCGCTCGCGAAGGGGCCCGCCACGGCATCGAGTAACTTCGCCACGCCGAAGTCCAGCAGCTTCACCCGCCCGTCTCGCGTGATCAGGATGTTTCGCGGCTTCAGGTCCCGATGCACGACGAGACTGCGATGGGCGTAAGACACGACCTCGCACACTTGCACGAACAGCTTCAGGCGACCGGTGAGATCGAGCTTCGAGGAGTCGCTGTAAGCCGTGAGCGAGGTGCCCTCGACATACTCCATGACCATGAAGGGGCGGCCGTCGCGATGAACTCCGCCATCCAGCAGATGGGCAATGCCCGGGTGTTCGAGGCGCGCGAGGATTTCGCGCTCACTGTGGAAGCGCGAGGTCTCCGCGACGGCGCCATGCAGAAGCACCTTCACAGCCACTTTCTGGTGGAAAAGACCGTCTGCGCGCGAGGCGGTGTACACCTCGCCCGAGCCCCCGCGCCCGATCAGTTGCAGCGTTTGCCAGGGCCCGACCCGGGTTCCGGCCGACAACTCCCCCGCCAAATCTTGTTGTTCCGCGGCCATCGCGAGCGACTATATCGGGTCTGCGGGCCTTTCGTCCCGGAAGAGCAGGACGGCCTCGGCCCGCCGGTGGACTCCGAGCTTGCCGAGAATGCTGTGCACGTGGTTTTTCACGGTGGGCAGTTCGATGCCGAGCGTGCGCGAGATCATCTTGTTGGAGAAACCCTGCCGCAACAGCCGGAATATCTGCGCCTCGCGCGTCGTGAGGCCGGACAGGGGCGCCGCGCTGTCACGCGCACTCGTCAGTGCGGCTATGTGCCGGAACAGGAACCCGGCGATTCGCGGTGAGCAGCACACCTCGCCTCGGGCTGCGGCCCGCACGGCCTCGAGCGCATCGGAAACGGAGCCGGCGCGAGTGACGTAGCCCGCGATGCCGGCCGCCGCACCGGTCAGCACGTCTGTCTCGACTTCGGGCATGCCGAGCGCGATGACCTTGGTGATGCGGGAATCTCGCGCGATCTGCCGGGCGACCGGGAAGGCTTCCTCCATGGCCATGTCGAGCAGCACGACGCCGGGCGCGAGATCGCGAACCTGCTGGAGGGTTTCTGCGGCGGACGAAGCACTGCCGATGACTTCAATGTCGGCCGCGCTGTTCAGCATATGCGAGAGCCCCTCGCGATAGAGCCGGATATTGCTCGCAACCAGCGCGCGTATGCGCACCGCGCGATCTTCCCCCTCGCACGCCTCCATGCTTGCCGACCCCGCATCCCTGTGGTCGATGGGGGGCGACGATCAGCCAGAACGTGGGCGCTGTCAACCGACCAATCGGAAAGCTGTCAGGGCAGCAGGACAACAAGACGAAAGTCGTAAGTAAGGGAAAAAGTGGGCTCGACCGTCTAACGGAAAGACATATCTGCGTTCGTACCTGCCTGGGGGAACACCCGGGCAGCGAGGGCTCGCTACACGGTGGCCGGGCCGAACGCGGAATTACGAAGGTGTTTCCTGCGGTGTTTACCTGCGATCCGCTTGGGGGCCGCAGGTATTTTTATTGTGACAGCGCGTAGCGAACCCGTATGCGGGCCACACGCGCACGCTCCGTGGACCACTGGGTAAAGCTTTCGCACACCTGCTTCATGGGGGACGCGCTGTCGGTCACTTCCACAGGCTTCTCGCCGAAACGCGCCTGCTCGAAGTCATGTCCCGGCGGCACTCGCGCATTCGACCACGGCACATCGGATTCCGCCGCACGCACGAAGAGCTCGACATCGGTAACGGTGGCATTCGCCGGAATGCCGGCGCACAGCGTAATCGGGCTCGCCTCGGCTTCGGTGCAGGCGGAAGGCGGAGAGGACGAGGTCGCGGCCTGGGAAGGCAATTGAGTGGGGGATGCGCCGGCGGTTTCGGCCAGTGCGGGCGTGTTCACCATGAGCGGCGGTTTACAGGGCGCCACCGTCGCCATCACCACTACGCCATCCATACCCAGCTTGCGCATGACGCCCGCTTCTATGTCCGCGCGCGTGCCGCGAATCTGCTCGAGCTGATTCTCGGTGCGCGTCATGGTGGCAATGCGTTCCTGCAGGCCGTGCAGCAACTCGTTCTGAACGGTGCGCTCGTGCTCCGTCATCCATTGAGATAGCGCAAAGCCGCCCACGGCAGCGCCGCCGAGCATGACGCTGATGATTACCATCGGTAGCCGGCTCTTGCGTCGGGCAGTAGTGCCCGATTGCCCACGCGCACCTCCGTCTCGAGCGAACGAGGCTCTGAGCTGCAGGAACGAGGTCAATACCGTTGCGCACGCTGCAATGATTGCAGCCAGGACTCCATCCGTCATCGCGACCCTCCGGCCGCAACGCTATCATGGCAGTGCCGTCATCACGGCTGGCTACGCGTTCAGGCTTTTAGAATTTGCGAGGGCCGTCACAAGGAGCCGCCGGGCTCCGCCCAGCCGCGGGAGCGTCCGACGGCGGCGGACCAGCGTTGCATGCGAACTGTCGCTTCATCGCGACTGAGGTGCGGCTCGAAACGGCGCTCCACCTGCCAGTTGCTCGCGAGCTCGTCGAGCGAAGACCAGAACCCGATTCCGAGGCCCGCGAGGTAGGCCGCCCCGAGGGCGGTGGTCTCGGTGATTCGCGGCCGCACCACCGGCACTCCCAGCAGGTCCGCTTGAAACTGCATCAGAAGATTGTTCGCGGTAGCCCCGCCGTCCACACGCAGCTCAATGAGCGGACGGGCGTCGTGCTGCATGGCTGCGAGCAGCTCCGCACTTTGAAACGCGATGGCTTCGAGTGCCGCGCGCGCAATGTGGGCACGAGTGGTTCCGCGCGAAATGCCCACGATGGTGCCGCGAGCGTGTGGATCCCAATGCGGGCTGCCGAGACCGGTGAAGGCGGGCACGAGATAAACGCCGCCGTTGTCTGGAACGCTCGCGGCGAGCGCTTCGATATCCGCAGACCGCTCGATGATGCCGAGCCCATCACGCAGCCACTGCACGACGGCGCCTGCAACGAACACCCCGCCTTCGAGCGCGTACTGAGTTCGATCACGTTGCCACGCCACGGTAGTGACGAGCCGATGTCGTGACGTGAGCGCATGGTCGCCGGTGTTCATCAGCAGAAAACAGCCTGTTCCATAGGTGTTCTTCGCCATGCCCGGCGTGAAGCAACTCTGGCCGAACAGCGCCGCCTGCTGATCGCCCGCGATTCCGGCGAGTGGGATCTCCCGCCCGCCGATCCTGACTGCGAAGATTGTTTGCGGCGGCAACTGCGAAGGAACCACCGTCGGCAGGCAGGCGCGCGGCACGCCAATGGTCGCGAGCAGCACCGGATCCCAATCGTTTGTATGGAGATTGAACAGAAGCGTGCGGCTGGCGTTGGTCGCGTCCGTCACATGCACCGTGCCGCCCGACAGCTTCCAGATGAGCCAGCTATCGATGGTGCCAAAGGCCAGCTCGCCCCGCTCCGCGCGAAGTCGCGCGCCCGGCACGTTGTCGAGCAGCCACGCAAGCTTGGTGCCGGAGAAATACGGGTCGAGTACGAGCCCAGTGCGCTTCGTAACCTCAGGCTCGTGGCCGGCAGCCTTGAGCCGCTCGCAGTGCGCGGCCGTGCGACGATCCTGCCAGACGATGGCGCGCGCGATCGGTTCGCCGCTGTGCCGATCCCACACGAGCGTGGTCTCGCGCTGATTCGCGATTCCCACCGCCGCAATATCGCTGGGTGTGGCTCGCGCAGTGGCGAGCACTTCGTCAATGGTCTCGGACTGGCTTCGCCAGATGTCGTGCGCGTCGTGCTCCACCCAGCCGGGTTGCGGAAAGTGCTGGGGAAATTCGCGCTGCGCGCTCGCGACCAGATTGCCGTCGTGATCGAACAGGATGGAGCGGGAGCTGGTAGTACCCTGATCCAGGGCGAGGATGAATCGAGTCACGGTCAGCGCCTCCGAGCAGACCCGTCATCCAGCCAGCGCGTGAGCGTGCCGGTGGCGTCGGGCGGCAGATGAAGCCCGAGCTTACTCCGTCGCCAGAGAATGTCCTCGGCGGTCTGCGCCCATTCTTCCCGCTGCAGGTATTCGATCTCGCGTTGATAGAGTTGCGGCAGCACTTCGACGCCCAGGTCGGCGAGCGAATGCGCATCGCCGAGCAGGCTGTGGAGACGCGTTCCATAAGAGCGGGTGTAGCGCGTCCGCAGGCTTCCCGGAAGCCACGGGTACCGGCGTTCGATACTGCGTAGAAAACGAGCCGGGCTGCCCCCCGGAAGATCCCCGCCCGGAAGGAATGACGTTGCCGTCCAGCCGCGCGCTTTGCAGCCAAGGAGCGGTGCCAGCATGTCGACCGCCGTCTCAGAGAGCCTGCGATAGGTAGTGATTTTGCCGCCGAACACGGACAGGAGCGGCGCCTCTTCTCTTTCCAGTTCGAGCTTGTAGTCGCGCGTGACGCTCGAGGGGTCGCCTTCCTTGTCATCGAGTAGCGGCCGCACGCCGCTGTAGCTCCAGCGAACATTGTCCGGGCCGGCCTTCTGTGCGAAGTAACGGTTCACCGTGTCGCAGAGGTACTGAACTTCCGCCGCATCGATGTGCGCCACGCCTGGCTCGCCACGATAATCCAGATCCGTGGTGCCGATGAGGGTGAACTCATCTTCATACGGAATGGCGAACACGATGCGCCGGTCGGTGTTCTGAAAGATGTACGCGAAGCGATGGGTGAATATCCGCGGCACCACGATGTGACTGCCTTTCACCATGCGGACGTTTCGTTCGGAACGAGCGGGCGTCGCCTCGCGCAGGAACCGGCCCACCCAGGGGCCTGTCGCATTGACGACAGCGCGCGCAGTGATTCGCCGTTCGCCTTGCGCGCCGATGAGCCATGCGTTCCAGGCACGCTGATGCAGTTCAATGCGCTCGCAGCGCGTGCGTGTGAGCACCGTTGCGCCGTGCTCTACCGCGTCTCGCGCGTTTAGAACTACTAGACGCGCATCGTCCGTCCAGCCATCCGAGTAGATGAAACCGCGCGTGTAACGAGCCTCGAGTGGAGTGCCTGCAGGGTGGCGACGCAGATCGAGCGATGCAGAGGCGGCGAGCCGGCGGCGCCTCGCGAGGTTGTCGTAGAGAAAGAGCCCGGCGCGAATCATCCACATGGGCCGAAGGTGGGCATCGTGGGGCATGACGAAGCGTAGCGGCCACATGATGTGAGGTGCCGATGCGAGCAGCACCTCTCGCTCCTGCAATGCCTTACGCACCAGTGCGAAGTGAAAACCTTCGAGGTACCGGAGACCGCCGTGAATGAGCTTGGTGCTGGCGGAAGAGGTGTGAGCGGCAAGATCGTGCTGCTCGCAAAGGAGCACCGACAGGCCGCGGCCGGCCGCATCGCGCGCGATGCCGGTTCCGTTGATGCCGCCGCCGACAACGAGCACATCGTAGGGCTCAGTGGTTGTCGTCACGCGTTATGGGACAATGGCATACCACCCATCTTGCCACGCGCTGCGAATGCGTCCAACGTTCGGTTCATGACTGGAGAGGCCAAACATCTGGTGCCGGGTACGCTCGTGCGTATTGCGGCCGCCGTGCAGCGACTGGTGGCGCCGAACGCGTCGATCATGACCGGCCCGGGAACGAACAGCTATGTGCTGGGCGACCCGCCGGGGGCCGTGCTGGATCCGGGGCCGGACGACGAAGTACACCTCAACCGGCTGATGCAGGCAGTGCCACGTCTCCGTTTCATTTTCGTGACTCACACGCACCGGGACCATTCGAGCGGCGTTCGCGCCCTGGCCGCCGCCACGGGTGCGCAGGTGGTGGGGTTACCGCCGCCTGCGGATGGCCGGCAGGACGAAACCTGCGTGCCCGATATTCACCCGATCAATGACCAGGTGTTCCCGCTCGCCGCTGCGGACGGCGCTGCGTCCCGGCTGCGCGCGATCCATACCCCGGGGCATGCCTCCAATCACGTCTGTTTCCTGCTCGAGGAGGCCGGTCTTCTGTTTTCCGGCGACCATATCCTCGATGGGGTCACGCCCGTGATCCTGCCTCCGGATGGGGACATGCAGGTGTACCTGGACTCTCTGGAGCGCCTGAAGGCGTACAAGCTGCGCGCCATCGCGCCGGGGCATGGCCGGGTGCTCACCGAGCCCATCCTGGCCATCGACGCGGTAATCGCGCACAGGGGCCGGCGCGAGGCCAAGGTGCTGGCGGTGCTGGGTTCCATGCGGCGCGGGAGTCTCGATGAGCTGTTGCCCAAGGTCTACGACGACGTGCATGCCCAGCTGCTGCCCATCGCGCGTCTCACGCTCGAGGCACACCTCATCAAGCTGGTGCGCGAAGGGCGGGCCGCCCGCGACGGCGATTCGTGGCTCACATGCCGCGAGTGACGGGCGCCGGCGCGCGCTACGTCGAAGTCCGGCTGAAGCGCATTTTCCTCGAACGGGCTGGCCGGCCGGTGCTGCGCGAGGTCGACTGGACGGTGCGGCCGGGCGAGCGTTGGGTGCTCGCGGGTGGCAATGGCGCAGGCAAGACGCAGCTGTTGAAGCTCATCTCCGGCGCGGTCTGGCCCACACCTACCGGGCGTGAGTCGCGGCGTTACGTCTGGGCCCGCGAAGAGTGGCCGACGCCGGCCGAAGTCAAAGAAGAGATCGGCTACGTCGGCGCGGAGCGCCAGGATAAATACGAGCGTTACGGCTGGAACCACAGCGTCGAGCAGATCGTCGGCACGGGCCTGTACCGAACGGATATCCCGCTGAATCCACTCAGCGATGCGGATCGCCGCAAGATTGCGGCTTTGTTGAAGCGCCTTGGCGTGCAGCACCTCGCGGCGCGTGGGTTTCTCACGTTGTCTTATGGCGAGCGTCGGCTTGCGTTGCTGGCTCGCGCGCTCGCCAGCAATCCGAAACTACTTTTGCTGGATGAACTACTGAACGGCCTGGACCAGACGAATCGCGGCCGGGCGCTCAAGTGGCTCGAAAGCACCGGCCGCTCGCAGCTGCCTTGGGTGTTGTCGACGCATCGGGCCGAAGATGTTCCTTCGTGCGCCACGCATGCGCTGATTCTCGATCAGGGTGCCGTCGTGTATCGAGGCAGCATTGCGCGAGCGCCGCTGGGCAAGTGGCTGGACCATGCGCCCGCTGCTCGCGGTACGCGTGCGCCGACGCCGGTTCGTCGCGGCGAGGCAATCATCCGGCTGCAGAACGCGGCGGTGTGGCTCGACGACCGTGTCATCATCGCGCAGCTCTCTTTCGAAGTGCATGCCGGGGAATGCTGGGTCGTGCACGGTTCGAACGGCTCCGGAAAAACCACTTTGCTTCGCACGCTGTACGGCGACTACGGTGTCGCGCTGGGCGGCCACATCAAGCGAGTGGGCATTGAGCCCGGTGTGCCACTCGATGACTTCAAGCGCCGTGCCGGGTTCGTGGCCGCGCACCTGCAGGCCGATCATCCCCATCACCTGAACGTCGATGAGATCGTGCAGTCGGGGCGTCACGCAAGCATTGGCCTCAACGATGCGCCGGCGGCGGCCGATCGTGCGGCGGCGACGCGCGCGCTGGCGTTCTTCGGGCTGGAAGGGTTTGGATCGCGCACGCGCGAAGAGCTTTCTTATGGGCAGATGCGGCGCGTGCTGTTCGCGCGCGCCTGGGTTGCACGTCCGCGAATTCTCTTGCTGGATGAGCCGCTGGCGGGTGTCGATGCGCCCACGCGCGCAGTGCTGCTCGATCGCATTGGGCATCTCGTCGAGGGCGGCACGGCCGTCGTGATGGCCACGCACCATCGAGAGGAATGGCCTCCGTACGCCACGCATGAGATAGAGATGTCGAGTGGGCGTGCGGTGTATGTGGGGCCGATGCGCTGGCCCGCGGAAGTTGGAACCAGTGCGCGCCGTGCCGGAAAAAGGGCCTCGTGAAGCGGGCCGCCTGGATACTGGGGTTGCTCGGGCTGATCGTCGCCGCGGCGGCCGCTGTACGGGTGTCGCACGACCCGCTGTTCTGGAAGCGGTACGCCTTCTCCCTGATGCATTCGCAGGCGACCCTGCCGGACTCCTTCTACGAGCCCAGTGAGATCATCGCCGGCGTAGACGGCCCTGAGCCGCCGCGAGTGCAGCCGGAACTCGAGCATCTCGATGCCGGGGCGTTGCACGCCGCCGCTGACTACGCAGGGGCGCGCCACACGAGCGCACTCATGGTAGGGCGCCACGGCCACATCGTGTTCGAACAGTATTGGGACGGCGGCGGATCGGATGCCGTGAGCAACACTGACGCGTTCAACGCCACGGTGGCCGCGCTCATGGTCGGCATCGCGATGGGAGATCACAAGATCGGCCTAGTGGCCGAGCCGGTGGCGAACTACGTCGAAGAATTTCGCGGCGACGAGCGCCAGACCATTACTATCGCGGACCTGCTGCACGGTGCGAGCGGACTCGAGCCGCACGCAGCGAGCAACAGCCCCTGGTCGGCGGCACTGCGCGAGCGATTTTCTACGGACATCATGGCTTCCTGTCTCTCTCATACTCTCGAAAGTCGCCCGGGCGAACGTTGGCTTCCTCAGATTTGCGACGCGCAGTTGCTGGCGCGAGTGGTGGAACGGGCTACGCACGAGCGATACGCGAGTTATATTTCCGAAAGGCTTTGGAAGCCTCTTGGCGCGGCGGACGCACAGCTCTGGCGCGATAGCGGGCAGGGCAATGCGCGGGCGGATTGCTGCCTGCGCGCGAGGCGAGGCGACTGGATGCGAATTGCGGAGCTGCTGGTGAATGACGGGCGATTTGAAGGCGAGCAGGTGATTCCGCCCGGGTGGGTGCGGCAGATGCTTGCGCCGTCTAAGGACAACGCGAATTTCGGCAGCCAGGTGTGGCTCGGCCTCCCGTTCACAGCCGGGCAGCCGGGCAGCGCGTCCGAGTCGTATGCCGCGGATGACACTTATCTTCTGAAGAGCGCAGGCAAGACGCGGTTGTGGTTCGTGCCATCGCTCGGCCTCAGCATCCTGCGCACCGGCACCAATTCCGAGTCCGACACCGATTGGGACGATGCGCGCGTCCCGAACCTGATCATCCGGGGCGCTAGCGACTTCGTGCCGAAGGCGGCGACGGGCGCCGCGGACGATCTGTCGAAGCTCGTGCCGAACCACTGATGCGCGCGCTCTTCATCGTCTGTGTCATCGATATTCTTGGCTTCGGCATTCTCATTCCGCTGGTGCCGTACATGGCCGACCGCTTCGGCGCCTCACCCGGGCTGATCACCCCGATTCTCGGCGCGTACTCGCTGTGCCAGCTCATCGCCGCGCCGTTCTGGGGGCGCATGAGCGATCGGTTCGGGCGGCGGCCGATTCTGATGTGGAGCCTTTCGGGCGCCTGTGTTTCGTATCTGATACTCGGCCACGCCGAAAACCTGTGGTGGCTGCTGGTCTCGCGCATACTCGCCGGCTTCATGGCTGGCAACATTTCGGCGGCGTTTGCCTATGCATCGGATATCAGTGCACCGGAGAACCGTGCCAAGGCGCTCGGCACCGTTGGGGCCGCCATCGGCATCGGCTTCATGCTCGGGCCGGCCATCGGCGGCATCCTCGCCGGGAACGATGAGCACACCGCGAATTTCGCGCTGCCCGCCGTAATTTCCGCCTGCATGAGCGTGTTCGCGATATCGCTGGTGTATTTCATGTTGCCGGAGAGCCATGCGGCCGAACATCGCGCCACGCGTCACGAGCCGCGCCGGTTGCCGCTGCAACTCCTGCGTGAGCGGCCCGCGCTTCGTTTCATCGTGTCGAGCGCGTTCCTCGTCACTTGCTCGCAGGCGATCTTCGAATCGATCTTTGCCATCTGGGCCCTGAACAAATTCGGCTTTGGGCCGCGCACCGTTGGCGTGGGATTGTTCTGCCTGGCGCTGATTCCTGTGGCGATGCAGGGCGGGCTGGTGCGGGTGCTGGCGCCACGGCTGGGGGAGGCGAGGCTCGCCATCTTCGCAGTCTTTGCCTATGTCACGGGGCTGCTCATCGTCGCGTATTCGAGCCATCTGCCGCTCGC
>JBDTUL010000125.1:0-12831 GCA_040007735.1 Gammaproteobacteria bacterium
ACCGATGTTACAGCAAAACGCGAGGTGGCTCAACGGAATTCCGGCGGCCCGGCAGCATGAGATGAAGACGTGGGCCTGATCCTGGCAAACCCCTTCGCCCCGCGTGAGAACCGCTGAGGCGGAGTCTTCGACGCTGGTGGCGCCCTTCGTGTAGCGAACGCGCTCACGCACGCCGGTGGCGAGGCCGTACAGCCTTTCCTTCATCGGCTCGGAGCCACTCAAATACTGCCGCGACAGCGCGGTGAGAGACTCATCCCCTGCGGTCAGTGGTGTGCTCGCCAGGTACGCGAGCGGGGACAGTTGGCCTTCGTGTGGCAGCAGCACGCCCTCTTCAGCAACGTCCACAGCTCCCGACACGACGATCTCGATTTCCTTGTGAGGGTCCTCAACGGTCAACAGATGCGTGATGTTGCCGTGGGCGTCCACCTGTTCGATGCGCCGACCGGGCGCCTGCATGCTCCAGTTCAGCACGCGTTGCTGAACCTCTCGCCGAGGCGTGAGGCGCAGCGCCTGCGCGCTGTACTTCACCGGTTCGTCGTAACGATAGGCTGTGCGATGAAGTATGCGGAGCTGCATGGTGGCTTACGCTCCGAGTGGAACGAGGAAGTCGTCGGCGATGCGCGCGCCCAGGTCGCGAAGGCGAGCCTGGAAACGATCGAGGAAAATGGTAACGCCGCTTGCGCAAAGGTCTTCAAAGCGCCCGAACAGGAACTGCGCGTGCAGTTCGCCGGCCAGCCGCTGCGTTTCGGCAGACTGGTCGTTGGCCACAGCTTTCAGGTTGGCGCATAGACCGCTCAGGCAACGATGCACGGATTGCGGCAGATCGTCTCGCATGAGCAGCAGCTCCGTCACACGCTTGGGCGTTACCGCTTCACGGGTAACGCGACGGTAAGTCTCGAAGGCAGACATGGCCCGCAACAGCACGGCCCATTCCGACGCTTCTGTCGCAAGCCGCTCGCCGCGGCCGCCCGGATCCCGCCAGCGCGCTTCGAGCAGGCGCGTGGTGTTGTCCGCTCGTTCCAGGAAAGTGCCGATGCGCGTGAACCAGAGCGCCTCGTCCCGAACCATGGTTCCGGCCAGCACGCCCCGCGTGAGATGCGCGCGGTACTTCACCCATTCGAGGAACTCACCACGGCCCGACTCCGGCATAGTGGCATTGAACGAGCGCGATTCGAGATACGTGGAATTCAGCGTTTCCCACATATCCGAGGTGACGGTTCCGCGCACGGCGCGTGCGTTCTCGCGCGCAGCCCGCAAGCAGGAAATGATGCTGCCCAAGTGCTCGCGATCGAACGCAACGAAGTCGAACGCCGCGCGGGGCGCGATGGCGCCGTGCTTGTCGAGGTAGCCCTGCTCCATGCCGAGCGAGACCAGCGTTGCGGACCAACCTTGGAGCACAGCCTCGTGCGGCCGTGGCAGCAGCGAGAGCCGGTGATGCGCATCCAGCATGCGCGCCAGCGATTCGGCTCGCTCGAGGTAGCGCGACATCCAGTAAAGATGGTCTGCAGTGCGGCTCAGCACATCAGCTCCATAGCATCACGACCCCAGTACCCAGGTATCTTTCGTACCGCCACCCTGCGATGAATTCACGACCAGCGAGCCTTCGCGGATGGCCACGCGCGTCAGGCCGCCCGGCACGACCGTGACTTCTTTTCCCGAAAGCACGAAGGGCCGCAGATCAATATGCCTCGGCGCGAGGCCCGCGGCGACGAAAGTCGGGGACGTCGAGAGCGCGAGCGTTGGCTGCGCGATGTAGCGCTCGGGGTTCGCCTTGATTCGCTTGCGGAAGTCTTCGATCTGCGCGCGCGTGGAGGCGGGCCCGATGAGCATGCCGTACCCGCCAGCGCCGTGAACTTCCTTCACCACGAGCTCGGCAAGGTGGTCCAGGGCATACGCGAGGTCTTCCGGCCGGCGCAGCACCCAGGTGGGCACGTTCGCGAGCAGCGGCTCTTCGCTCAGGTAGAACCTGACCATGTCCGGCACATAGGGATAGATCGACTTGTCGTCGGCGATGCCCGTGCCCACCGCGTTCGCGATGGTGACGCGCCCCGCCCGGTAAACGGTGAGCAGCCCAGGCACGCCGAGTGTGGACTCGGGGCGGAAGGCCAGCGGGTCGACGAAGTCGTCGTCTATGCGCCTATAAATGACGTCGACGCGTTCCGGGCCCTGGGTCGTGCGCATGTAGAGCACGTCGTCGCGAACGAAGAGGTCCTGGCCTTCGACCAGCTCGATGCCCATCTGCTGGGCGAGGAACGCATGCTCGAAATAGGCGCTGTTGTACGCACCAGGGGTGAGCAGTACCACGGTCGGGTCGGTAACCCCGGCGGGCGCCACGCTCTTGAGGTTCTCGAGCAGCACATCGGGGTAGTGCTCCACCGGCTCAACCGGGTGGCGTGCGAACAGCTCGGGGAACAGCCGGGCCATCATCTTGCGGTTCTCGAGCATGTACGACACGCCGGAGGGCACGCGCAGGTTGTCTTCGAGCACGCAGAACTGGCCGTCGCCGTCCCGGACCACGTCGATGCCGGCGATGTGCGTGTAGATTCCGGCCGGCACATTGATGGCCTGCATTTCGGGCCGGTACTGGGTATTTGTCAGCACCTGCTCGGCGGGCACGATGCCGGCTCGTAGAATGTCCTGATTGTGGTAGACGTCGCCTATGAAAGCATTGAGTGCGCGAACGCGCTGCTTGAGGCCGGCCTCGAGCAGGCGCCATTCGTCCACGGGCAGGATACGCGGCACGATGTCGAACGGGATCAGCCGTTCGGTGCCGGCGTTCTCGCCATACACGGCAAACGTGATGCCGACCCTGTGAAACAGGGCATCCGCCTCGGCTCGCTTCTGCGCCAGCCGCTCGCCCGGCTGCTCGTCGAGCCAGTTCCAATAGCGTCTGCAATGCGGACGTGGCGAACCATCCGCATCCAGCATCTCGTCGTAAGGTGTGGAGGCTATCGTCGTCGTTTTCAGCATGGCCAACCAGGCAGAGGCGGCGGTGTGCAGAGGTGCCGGGTCAGGGGATTTCGGGGCAGCGATCCCCGGCAGACCGGGTCGGGCCGAAACGGCCGGACCCGGCACCTCTACACACCAATGCCTCTGGGCACCGATAAATGCGAACGCCATGCCAACGGCATGGCTCATGTACGTCAATGAGTTACAGCGCGCGACAGTCCGATTGCTCCAGGGAAGTGCAAAGCCTGCCCGTCAACGGTGCACGCGCGCGCATTGCTAGAATCCGCGCTCGTCGTGGCAAACGCAATGAATGGGCGCTGCGGATGTATCAGTGCGAGTAGGGCGTTGGGTAATCGGTATCGTGGCAGGGCTCGTGCTGCTCGCGTTGCTCACGGTTCTGGCGGTGACGATGTTCGTCGATCCAAACCGCTTTCGCGGCCAGATCGAGCGCGCCGTGACGGATGCCTCCGGTCAGCCGTTCAAGATCGAGGGTGACCTGCATATCGCGTGGTACCCCTGGCTCGCATTGCAGACGGGGCCCGCTCAGTTCGGCAAGCCAGGCGGCCCGGACGCCACGCCGATCGTGCAGTGGCAGTCGGCCCGCGTGGGCGCGAAACTCATTCCGCTGACCCAGGGCCAGCTCGTCATCGATCACGTGCGGCTCGATGGCCCGCGGTTTCATTTGCGCCGCGGCGCTGACGGGCGCGCCAACTGGGACGAGGTGCTGCAGGGGTTCCGGAAGAAGCGGAAACCCCCGGAGCCCGGCCCGGACAACGTGCCCGGCCCGCAGATCGCCGGCTTCGAGATTCGCGAGGGCACGCTCGACTTCGCGGACGACCGCAGCGGACTGCGATTCACGCTCGAGCACTGGCTGCTGGATGTAGGCGAATGGAAAGCAGGTGCCACGTTTCCGGTGGAGACGCAGCTGGTGTTCCGGCATGGCGGTGAGCCGGGCGACGTGAAGGCGGCTCCGGTCGAGAAAGGCCAGGCTGCAGCGAAGCGAGCCAAGGCGGCGCCCGTTCGCCCGCTCGTGGTGAACCTGCGCCTTACGGGTCGCCTGCACGTCTCGGATGACGCGAACGACTTCGACATCTTCGGCCTGGACTCGCACAGCCTGGTGCAGGGCGGCCCGTTCCCCCAGAAAGCGATTCCCATCGATCTCCAGGTGTCGCGGCTGGCCGCGCGCCTGTCGCCGCTGGATGTGGCGATCTCCGAAGTGTCGGGGCGCTTCGCGAACGTGCGCCTGTCCGCCGCCATCCAGGCCGGCGAAACCGGAACGGAACAGGCGCTTTACGCGCGGGGGCCGATCACGCTCGAAGTGCCCTCGGTTCGCGCGCTACTCGCCACACTGGAAATGGCGCCGCCGCTACCGCTCGACAAAGGCACGCTGGGCCAGATGAAGCTCACCAGCAAATGGGACTGGAACGATGGCGCCGTCACCGTGAACGACATCGACCTGCTGCTCGACGAGACGCGGTTCAACGGCGAATTCGCACGCGCGCGCGGTGAAGACCCCACGTGGACGTTTGCCCTGCACGGCGACAAGATCGGCCTGAGCCGATACGCCGCGATCGAAGACAAGAGCCAGGAGCCCTTCGAGTTGCCGGTGGCCGCACTACGAGCCTTGAAGATGCAGGGTGAGCTCACGTTCGAGCAGGCGTGGCTCGCGGATGCCCAGATGAAAAACGTGCGCCTGCGCGTGGAGATGGCCGACGGTGTGGTGAGTCAGGCCAGGCCGTGAAAAAGATCGGGTTGCCTGACACCGATGCCAAGTCGCCCCTCGCCGGGGCGCTGCTCGACTGGCACGCGCACCACGGCCGCCACGACCTGCCCTGGCAGCAGAATCGCACGCCGTATCGCGTGTGGGTTTCTGAAATCATGCTCCAGCAAACGCAGGTGGCCACCGTGCTGCCGTACTACTCGCGGTTCATGGAGCGATTCAAAACTGTCAGCGCGCTGGCGGATGCTGCCATCGATGATGTGCTGCATCTGTGGACTGGCCTCGGCTACTACGCCCGCGCGCGCAACCTTCACCGGGCCGCCGTCCAGATTCGTGATGAGTTCAAGGGTGAATTCCCGCGCACGTTCGATGAGGTGGCAAGTCTCCCCGGCATCGGTCGCTCGACGGCAGGGGCGATTCTCGCGCTCAGCCGGGGAGAGCGTTTTCCCATTCTCGATGGCAACGTGAAGCGCGTGCTGTCGCGATTCTTCGGCGTGCAGGGCGATCTTGCGGAACGCGGCGCCACCGAAAAGCTCTGGCAGCTTTCCGATGAGTGCACGCCCGATGAGAGCGTGGATGTGTACACGCAAGCCATCATGGATATGGGCGCCACGCTGTGCACGCGCCGCAAACCTTTGTGCGCGTATTGCCCGTTTACGGGTGAGTGCTTCGCACGCCGCACCGGCAAGCAACATGAGATTCCGGCGCCCCGCCAAGCGAAGGCGCGCAAGTCGCGACACGTGTTCATGCTCGTGGCGATGCAAGCTGACAACAGCGTGTTGCTCGAGCGCCGGCCGGAAGCCGGCGTGTGGGGCGGGCTGTGGTGCCTGCCGGAGTTCGACACCGAATCCGCGGCCCGGTCGTACGCGTGCCAGACGCTGAGAGCGCCGGAAATGGAGCCGCAACCTCTGAGTCTCATCGAGCACACGTTTACGCACTTCGATCTCGTGGTGACCCCGCTCCTGACCCGCTGCAAGGGGTCGGCGAGCGTCGTGGATGAGCCGCCGAGCCTCTGGTATAACCCACGCAGGCCCGCGCGCATCGGGCTGCCGGCGCCGATCAAGACGCTGCTCACCAGTCTGAGCGAGCCCACCCTGTTCGATGAACGCGTGGTCGGCTGACGCATCGGATTCGTTCATCAAGAGAGGCTCCCCATCGTGTCCCGCAACGTCCAGTGCGTTCTCCTGAAACGCGAAGCCCCCGGCCTCGACCGACCGCCCTACCCCGGGGATCTCGGCAAGCGCATCTACGAAAACGTTTCGAAGGAAGCGTGGCAGAAGTGGGTCGCCCACCAGACCATGCTCATCAATGAATACCGCCTCACGCCCATCGAGCCCAAGGCGCGCAAGTTCCTCGAAGCGGAGATGGAGAAATTCTTCTTCGGCACCGGGTCGCAGGCGCCGGAGGGGTTCAAGCCCTCCCAGCCGCCCGGCGATTGAGGGCTCTTAGCAGACGTCGGCATAGATTTGCGCCAATGGCAGCGGCAGCTCAATCGAGCGAAATTCCGCGACATTGCCAATCCCTGTGAGGATCTGCCGCGCCCAGCGATCCGCACGCCGATAGATAGTCACTTTGCACGAACGCTGCGCGACGGCCACATATTCGTCGAGAGACGAAATGTACCGATAGTTAACGGCCTCCTCGCGCCGGTCGATGACTTCCGTAGAGGGTGCCTGCACTTCGAAAATCAGTTTTGGCTGAGTGAGATAGGTCGCTTTCCCTTCCAACCGCTTCGCTGCGACCATGAGATCCGGATAGTAGAAGGCTTCTTCCTGGCCGACGCGCAGGCGCACTTTGATCTCCGAAAAGAGAACCTCACAGGGGTCACCCCGGAGCCGCTCGCCGAGAAGCAAGAGAAGGTTTCGAACGATCCTGCCGTGCCGGCGGTTTGATCCCTCCATCTCGAAGGCCTGACCCGCGATGTACTCATGGCGAACCGGTGAGCTCTCATCGAATCTCAGATATTCATCGACACTTAGAGTATTCATGCGCGCGAAAATTTACGCGCTGAGATTTTCGAAGACAAGCCTCTGCAGCGCGATGGCGAGCGCTTTATTCGCAAATATTTTTGCGCGTCACCGAGCGCGAGTAGCTGCGGAATTCTGCAGCGGCAGGCGGTGAGAATTGCCGCAGGCTTAAGACTTCACTGCGAGCATGCCAGCGTGATGCGCCGGCGCTGCAATCTAGGGATGAATCAACCCACGCTTATAATTGCGCGAGCACATAGGCCATCACCCTTTGAACCGTGAGCCTCACCCGTCTGCATACCGGCTGGCTCAACGGGACTCTCGCAGCTTGCCAGCTTCTGGCCGATGATCCACATCGCAGGCCCGGAGCGGCCCGATTCTTCAACCATGCTGCGCGAGTACAGGCGCGGGCTTTGCGACTTCGAATTCGGGCAGGCCGATGCGACTCAAGTATTGAGCGAAACGCTGCGACAGAGACTCGCGGAATAGAGGGCCGAGCGTTGTGACATAGTGCGTCTTATAGCGCGCGCAGAAGAACTCTCGGGGCGACGTAAAATACTGCTTAAAATCCAGCACCAGCTCTGGTAACTGCACACCCGTTTCCTCCGGCAGCATGTGATAGCGAGGCGCGCTGTTCTGCGCGATAGGCCGCCAAAGCTCTTTACCGAAGGCCTGCATGGTTAAGCCCAGTTCCTGAAGATGAGTACCAGCCCTCACCTTCATTGACTGATATGCCGGGCACAGGAGGACCGATTGCAGATGCTTGTCGTCGTTTTTCTTCGGAGTCTCCTCGCGTGCCGAGTCGTCCTGCTCCAGGTCACAGTCTTGCGTGAGCACGACGACATAGGGCAGCGTACGCTCGAAAACGTCGAGTTCGCCTTCGCTGTCCGTCGCCGCCTCAAGCAAAACGACATCGCGCAGAACGTCGCCTTGGCACAACCGTGCGTGGGCGTGTTGGACGTAGCGCGATTTAATCGCGCTTAAGGGCATACTTCTTGTGGACCAGGCGTGCCTCTGAGTTGGTGTACGGCGACTTGCTGCTGGAGCCTGTCGTCTGACTTGGCATCGTCTCTTTGGTCTGCGCAGGGCTGCGTGTACGAGAGTCCACAAAGTAACCCGTGCGGCTGTCGCGTTTTACGAAGTAATCGCCCATTTCTAGTTCCCCATGCGCTGACGAAGCCCAGCCCCAATGCTGGTCTCGAACATTTGTTTGCAGACGGCATATAGCGAATCGATTTTCCTCATCGCCTCGGCTTCGGCGATCCCGCCCTCGATGTAGGAATCCAAATCCAGCACAAACTCACGACGTGCAATCGGGTTAGGGTAGTCGGGGTTGTTCAGACCGTAGTTGATCAGGCACGAAATATCGTCCTTGATGCCACTGATTTGGTGCATGGATCGCGTCATGCGCAGGGGCTCAGCGAAGAGAGGTTTTATACCGGTTATTAAGTCGGCGGAGATAAGGCCATCCCAGTCCAGAGCTTCACCCTCGGGGATGCTGATCTCGTTGATGTATCGGAGACCAATCCGTGTGTACTCCGTTACGCCGTACGCAGCCTTGAACTTGCCGTACACCTCCACCAGCTCGGTGCGGAATTCTGCAAAGTTTTTGTAGGCATCTCTGCCTTTGTATTCAAGCGCGAAGAATTCCGGCGTAAGGGTAACCACACGATGATCATCCATATCGCTGTGGAGCCACTGCCAGCCCATCTTCTGTTGCTCAAAGCTCGCCCCGGCCGACACGCCAGCAGAGAAAATGATCTGGGCGAGCTGCTGACCCCTTACAACCGGGAACCGCTCCTTGAGCTGTGACGACAACGCAGGCTGCTTTTCGCTACGCAGGGTCGCGACGGGCGCATAGTCGAGCCGCAGGATCACCTGCTTGAGGAAGTTGGTGGGATAGGGCACTTGGAACTCGGGTTTCTATGGGCTCGTTATGGTGGCGGCGGCAACCGAGCACCAGTCCACCTGCGCAGAGTAATGCCTGCCGTGTCTGGGAGTAGCGCAAAGCGGTCGCAAGAACGGTTGTCGACCGGAGCGCTTCGGCGCCACGTCATTGCACCCGATTGCACCGAACCACGCTGCAGCGCGCCACAAGTTGTTATTTTATCAGCACTTTTCCCTAATGAGCACTGGACTTGGAATTCCGCAGCCGGCCACGGTGTCCGGGTTAGGAAAAATCATCATCTCGAGTGTCACGCAACGACACCCGTGGGCTAGGAAAGAATAGCTGCGCGGTCCGTCATGGACCTGCTACCGATGGCATGCACATGGTTGCCGGTGTTTTCGCCATGCCGGACGGCAGTACCGCACATCGCGAATTCTCGCCGGTGACGTACTCGTATATGCGGCCCGAGGCTCAGCGACACGAAGATGCCTGTCTTCAAAGTCCTGAAGCGAAGCCAACCAGCCGGCGCGCTCTTCGGCCGACAGCTTCTCGAACGCCGCTCTGATTTTTTCTTGAATATCCATGCGCGCGAAAATTACGCGCCGGCATTTTCGAAGACAAGCCTCTGCAGCGCGATGGCGAGCGCTTTATTCGCAAATATTTTTGCGCGTCACCGAGCAGGAAAGGCTGCGGAATTCCGCAGCCGAACAACCAGTCGGGGCCGGCTGCGCGTTAGCGCAGCACCTTCCCATCCGCATCCAGAACCTGCACTTCGCCCAGGTTCAACTTGCGAACGCTCGCTTCGATCTTCGAAAGATCTCCGACAACCACCCACGTGAGCGCCTCGGGCCGCACCAGTTTCTGCGCGGCGGCGGCCAGTTTGGCCGGTGTCATCGCATTGACCTCACCGACGTAGTCGTTCCAGTAAGTGTCTTTCAACCCGTAGGTGATGACATCCGCGTACGAGCCAGCGACTTCATCTGAGGTTTCATTGCTACCCGGCAACTGCAACACCAGGCTGTCGCGCGCGAACTTGATCTCCGCGGGCGTCGGCACGCGCGTGGCCAGCACGTCCTTCAGCTCCTTCAGGGTTTCCTGCATGGCTTCGGCGGTCTTGTCTGTTTGAACCGGAGCACGAACGAGGAAAGGGCCCTGCCCTTCCGCATCCACCAGCCGCGAACCCACACCGTAGGACCAGTGTTTGTCCTCGCGCAGATTCATGTTGAGGCGCGAAACGAAGTTGCCACCGAGAATCGTGTTCAGCGTTTCGAGCGCAACGTGATCGGGATCCGAGCGCGGCGGCCCCACGTAGCCTGCGACAATGACCGATTGCTCGGCGCCGGTGCGGTTCACCAGGAACACACGCGGCTTCGTCTGTTGCGCAACAGTACCGATGTTCTTCTTTGGGAGCGCTTCCGCAGGCGTTTTCCAGGTGCTCAGGTAGCGTTCGAGCAGCGGCTTGATGCCCTCGAGCGTAGTGTCACCCACGATGAGCAGCGTTCCGTTGTCCGGGCGAACCCAGCGATGATGGAAGGCTTCGAGGTTGGCACGCGTGAGCGCGGCAACCGTCGCTTCGGAGCCGCTACCCGAAAACGGGTTCGAGTACGCGTGGCCCTGCCCATAGATCAACTGCGGAAAGAGCCGCATGGCAATGCTTTGCGGCTGGGTCTTTTCCTGCTGGATGCCGGCGAGAGACTGCGCCTTGAGACGATCGAAGTCGGCTTGCGGGAACGTGGGGTTGATCAGCACATCGCTGAACAGCTCCAGGGATTCATCGAGCTTGCCGGTGATGGCGTTCAGGCTGATGTACGACGTGTCGAGCGATGAGCCTGCGCCCAGCCGCGCTCCGAGCAGCTCCGCACGTTCGGCGATCTGCAGGGAATTCCGCTTCTTCGTGCCCTCGTCCATCATCGCGAACGCGAGCCGCGCGGTGCCGGGCGTAGACAGGCTGTCCGCCGCGTAGCCCGCATCGATGATCAGCGTCATATCGACAATCGGCGCATTGTGGCGCTCCGCGAGCACGACCTTCAGGCCGTTTGAAAGCGTCGCACGCTGCAGCGGCGGCAGATGCAGATCGGGCGGTGTGCCGGTGACGGGCAGCTTGCTGCGATCTGCGCCCGCGGCGGCCACGTGATACTCGGGAGTGGGCTGCACTTCGACGACGAACACGCCATCCGACAGCCACTGCTTCGCTACCGACTGAATATCCTTCGGCTTCGCATCGCGCACCCAGGCGAGATACTGCTTATAGAAGTCGGGCGAGCCGCCAAATACCTCGCTCTGCGCGAGGATGTAGGACTTGCCACCGGAGCCATCGATGCGCTCGATGCCGCGAACGAAACTCGCGTAGCCGGAAGTTCGCACACGCTCGAGCTCCCCGGCAGTCGGGCCGTCACGCAGGAATATCGCAATTTCCTCATCCAGCGCTTTCTCGACAGCGCGCGGATCGCCGCCGGGCTTCACCGTGGCATCCACCTGGAGTTGCGAGCCGATCTCGAACGGGCCTACGCCCACGGACACTGAGGTGGCGCTCTGGTCCGTGTAGACCAGGCGCTTGTACAGCCGGCTGTTCTTGCCGCTGCCGAGCAGGTCCGAAGCGAGATCGAGCAGCGCGAAGTCGCGCGTGTTGTAGCCCGGGATGTTCCAGGTCTTGTAGATTCGCGCCTGCGGCACGCGATCCTGGATCATTGCGCGCTTTTCGCCCGACATCTTCGCGACCCAAACTTGCTGGCGCTTGATCACCGGGCCGGACGGAATGTCGCCAAAGTACAGCTCGACTTTCTTCTTCGCCTCATCGGGCGTGATGTCTCCGGCGAGCACCAGCACCGCATTCGCCGCACCGTAGTACTGGCGGAACCAGTCCTTCACGTCGTCCAGCGAGGCGGCATTGAGATCGTCCATCGAGCCGATGGTCGTCCACGAATACGGGTGGCCGGCCGGATACGTGCTCTGCGTGATCAGTTCGTCGACCTTGCCATAGGGCCGGTTCTCACCCTGCCGCTTCTCGTTCTGCACGACGCCGCGCTGCTCATCGAGCTTCTTCTGGTCGATGGCGCCGAGCAGGTGGCCCATGCGATCGGACTCGAGCCACAGCGTGAGATTGAGCGCGCTCGTCGGCACGTTCTCGAAATAGTTGGTGCGATCGAGCCAGGTGCTGCCATTCATCTTGGTGGCGCCGGCGGGCTCCAGCGGACGGAAGAACTCGTCGTTGAAATTCTCCGAGCCATTGAACATCAGGTGCTCGAAGAGATGCGCAAAGCCGGTGCGGCCCGGGCGCTCGTCCTTGCTGCCGACGTGATACCAGATGTTCACGGCGACGATGGGCGTCTTGTGGTCCTCGTGAACGATGAGAGTGAGGCCGTTCGGCAGCACGTACTTCGTATACGGGATATCGATGTCCGGAAGCTTGGCGCCCGCGGGCGCGGCAACGGCGGGCTCGAAGGCCGCCGCGGACAACAAAAGGAAAGCGCAGGCGAGCAATGCCTTCTTCGGCAGGGAAGTCGATTTCAAAGAGTTAGCCTCGTAGCTGAATCGCGCGAGGATACACGCGCGAGCCTCAGGTTAGACGAAGCCCGGGTCCTCGCGTAGTCCGCGGGCGGTTGCCGCCTTGGCAAGGCTCAGATCGGGCAACGCTCTACGAGTTCCAAAAAGACGCCGCCGGCCGCAAAAACGCGAGGGGGTCACGAGTTACGACCGGCGGCGTTGCCTGGTTGACCCTTCACGGGGGCCTACCTGTGCAGACGTAGAGGCGACGTCTGCAAACAAGAGATTGCAACCGCTGTGCCAACCCCGCAGGCCCCGGATCGAGGCCCTTCGCAACTCACTTTTTCAAGCAGGCACAGAGACTTATAGGAAAGCCTGCACTCGAGAGAATTCCGCTCATGCTTGTTTCTGAGCGGTGATGGAGCGCGCCCGCTGCGGCTTGCACACTCTGCGTGCGACTACGGCTAAGCGGTAGATCAGTGGTCGCAGATCAACACGTCGCCGCTCATCGATTTGACGCGCACGCGCCCTTTGCCACCGCCGGTTGCACCCGTGAGGCGGCTGCCGGGACCGCGGCGGCTGGTGCTCTCGGTGTTCTGGCCGAAGCAGTTCTCCAGGTCGCCGGAGAAACTGCTCGCTTCGTATTCGTAGCCCGCGTCAGAGCGCGCATTGAGCCTGGCATCGCCGCTGATCGTTTCCGCATCGAGCGATGCCGAGGCGGCGAGCGTGCCGCGAAATGCCAGGTCTCCCGAGGTGGTGCGCATGCGAATGCTGTGGGCGGGCGCCAGCTCCAGCCTCAGATCTCCGCTGACCGAAGTTGCATC
>JBDTUL010000126.1:0-12713 GCA_040007735.1 Gammaproteobacteria bacterium
TAGAATGGCGCCGGCCGTATTGTTCTTGCCGAATAGCGTGCCCTGCGGACCCCGTAACACTTGCGCCGATTCCAGATCGAACATCTGGAGAAGCTTGCCGGCGGGAGCATTCAGGAAAACGCTGTCGAGGTACACACCGACCGTTGAGCCGGCATTGTCGTTGTAATCGTTGTTTCCGACGCCGCGAATGAAGATCTGTGGGTTCGTCGATCCAAAGGCCCCGTTGATCGTCAGATTGGGAATGTAGTTCTGCAGTTCGGCGCTCATGCCCAGATGGTAGTTACTGAGGTCCTGGGCGGAGAGGGCGGTTATCGAGATAGGGACATTCTGCAGGTTCTCGAGGTGCCGCCTCGCCTCGACAATGACTTCTTCCAGTTCCAGGCCGTGAGCGGTGTCGCGTTCTGATGGTGGCGTGGATGTCGTGGCTGAACCTGCGGATTCCGTGGGTGCAGGCGGCGGCGTGGTTGTCTGGGCCTGTGCGGGAACGCATGCAGCCGCTGATATCCCCGAGGCAATCAGCCAAAGCTTCCAATTCATTCTTACTTCCCCCCTCAGCGTTTGCGATTCATCTAATTGACGTGCGCCTGCCCAGTGGGAACGGCAATTTCGCCCGCTCTTATACGTTCATTCTATCGAGAGTGAATGAAGTGTCAATAACATGGGTCGAAAAACAGGCACGATCGCTTCAGGAACGAGCGTGCCGATGCAGGTATGGAAGCGGCGATTGCGCCGCAGGTCTTCTGGAGCAAAAGGGCATGACGTTCTGCGAAGTCGCGTTTACTAAGCGCGACTCGTCGGTGTCGCAATCAGAGATGGCATGAGGCGCGGGTTGCCCTCAACGAAGCGGCGGGGCGATCGACACTCAGCGGCTATCAGGACTCCGGATGTCGACGCTTCCGGCAGAGTGCGGTGAAGCCGGCGGCCATGAACGAAGCCATGCGTTCCTTGACGGCAGCGAAGTCATCCGACTCGCAAACGCCTCCGGAAAGCTTGTCGATGCGTCCCGTTCGCGCAAGCGTGAGCATCAAGGCGCCGCTGACGAAATGGTAGCCCCAGAAAATATCCGCAGCGGAGCAGTCAGGCAGCGCCTTCTGCAACAGCGCGATCAGGCGCAACACAACGGGATCGAAGTGCTTGTCCATCAGCTTTGCGCCCCATTCGGGCGTGTTGGCGACCTGGGCACCCAGCGCGGCATAGTCTTTCCAACCCTCTCCCCCTTCGATGTAGAGATCGAGGTCGGTGTCCAAAAACGCACGCAGGGCGCGTTCCACTGTCGGCTTGCCACCGGACGCAGCGTCGTATTCGTCGAGCGCTTTCATCCGCCGCTCCGTGGTAACGACCGCGCGGCGCGCGAATACTGCGTCGAAGAGTTTCTTTTTATCCTTGAAGTAGTAGTTGACCAGCGTGGGGTGGACGTCGACATGCTTCGCGACATCCCTCAATGTCACGCCGTATAGCCCGTGCTGTGAGAACAGGTGCTCCGCCGCATCGAGTATCTGTTCTATCGTCGCGGCGCGTTGCTCGGCTTTGGTAGGACCGCGGCGAGTTTTCGAGTTTTTGGGCACCAATCAGCCTTTGTCGTATTGCCGTGGCCAACGCGCAGCCAGCCGGCTATCCCCAAGTTCAACGCCGCTATATTCCAGTCGCCTATGTATCTAGTCAAACGTTGCGCTCATCTTGCACATCATGCGTAGATGCGCTTCAACCTGGCTTCGGTCAGCGCGAGCTTGCGCGTCGAGCGATGCAGAAGCGTGACGCCCCCCGGTAACTCGAGCGCCCGGATCGTCTGGCTCACCGCGGATGGGCTCATTCCGAGACGGCGCGCGGCAGCGGTCATGGAACCGGCGGCCACGGTTTCGGCAAAGACCGCGAGCGGCTTCAGATCGTCCATTCATAAGTTCCGCTTCAAAGTGATAGCGATTCTGGGCTCCTTATCAGGTGATTGTGAAGTGACGATTATGCTTTCATGCCATCTGCCCCTGGAGAACCCATGACGATCGCCCTGATCGGTGCCACCGGATTCGTCGGAACCGCGGTGCTCAACGAACTCCTCGCTCGCGAGCACCAAGTGACCGCGCTCGTGCGCCACCCGACGCGGCTAGATGCGCGTCCGCGGCTGGAAGCCAACGCGCTCGACGTCTACGACACCGTGGCCGTGACCAACGCAGTTCGCGGCCATGACGCTGTCGTCTCGGCGTTCAATCCCGGCTAGAACGAGCCCGAGCTTTATGCGCTATTCATGAAAGGAAGCGTGGGTCGCAATCGTGATGTCGGGGCTGACGAGCGCGACCCTGTTCGGCGTGCCGCTGGCCGCGTGGCTTGGCCAGCATCTGGGTTGGCGAGCGGCGTTCGTGCTCGTCGGCGCCATCGCAGCACTGGCGTGCGTGCTGATCCGTCGCGGCGTGCCGGACGTTCCAGCCGCTCACGGCGCGAGCCCTCGGCGCGCTCACGCGGCCGCAGGTGTGGCTGACGCTGGGCGTCTCGGCGGTTGGGTTCGGCGGCATGTTCGCGGTCTTCAGCTATATCAAGCCGCTGCTGACCGAGGTGACCCGCATGTCGGTCGATGCGATACCGCTGGTGCTCGCCCTGTTCGGCGTCGGCATGGTGGTGGGCAACCTGGCCGGGTCGCGCTTCGCCGATAAGTCGCTGATGAAGACTATCGCCGGACTGCTGGTGTGGAACGCGCTGGTGCTGTCGGCCATCGTCGTCACTGCGCCTCATACTGTGGCAATCTGCGTCAACGTCTTCCTGCTCGGCACGATCGTCGCGATCGCCCCGGCGCTGCAGATCCGTTTGATGGATGTAGCCGGCGACGCACAGACGCTCGCCGCGGCGCTCAACCACTCCGCGTTCAACACGGCCAACGCATTGGGCGCCTGGCTCGGCGGCGCCGCGATCGCGGCCGGCTTCGGTTGGACCTCGACGGGCTGGGTCGGCACGCTGCTGGCCTTCGCGGGCATGGCGGTGTTTGGCGCTTCCGTCTGGCAACGCCGGCGCTCACGGGCATCGGGCGCGAGCGGCTGAGGCAGAACAGGTACTTACGAGTATCTAGCCGGGCCGTGACCGGCACTGGCGGTCGAGTAAACCGACGCCTCGACGGCCCCGGCCTTCGTATATATACTCCCGCGCCTTCCCGTTGGGGTGAGGCGATGCTTGCGGCCGGAATGGCCGTAAGTGACTGAATTCGAACGATGGTGGGCGTAGCTCAGTTGGTAGAGCCCCGGGTTGTGATCCCGGCTGTCGCGGGTTCGAGTCCCGTCGCTCACCCCAGTTTTTCGATGTTGGGCCGTTAGCTCAGTTGGTAGAGCAGGAGACTCTTAATCTCTTGGTCGAAGGTTCGACTCCTTCACGGCCCACCAACTTTCCTTCCCCGCGCTGAGTGCAAATGTGTCGTCGCATTTGCACTCGCTACCAACGCCTTCGACGTGGGTTCTAGCGCGGATTCGCGCCGCTGTATCTGACCTGCCGGCTTCTGCTTGAAACCGAACCGTCCATTGAGACGGCGGCAACGCCTATTGCCATTCACAGAAGGGGCGGCGACCAGCTGCGTCCTTTCAACCCTTTCCGCGGTGAACGCATCTGAGCGAAATACTTCGGGGCAGAGCGTGCGGGCTGGATATGAGCACGATATTTCACCGGATCGTCTCTCGATGACATCGCGGAAGTGGTGGATCCCCAGTACCACGTCGTCGCGAGGGTGTCGAAGGAAGCGCTTTCGCGCATCGCGCAGTAACCCGGCCTCAGAGTCCACCCAATCCGAGACCGAAGTTGACCTTCAGCAGGATGAGAGTTCCGAAAATGGCAAAGAGCGCGGCAGCGACGAACCGCATCTTGCTCAATGGAAAGCGCTGGGCGAGCTTCTCTCCGATGAGGACCGCGGGAATATTCGCCGCCATCATGCCAAGCGTGGTGCCGGTGGCGACCGCGGCGAGGCTTGCGTATTTCGCGCCGAGCGCGATGGTTGCGAGCTGCGTCTTGTCGCCCATTTCAGCGAGAAAGAACATGACGATAGTCGTCGCGAAGGCGCCGTACCGGGAGTCTTCCCCGCTGCTGTCGTCGAGCGTGTCAGGGATCAGTGCCCACACAGCGAATCCGAGGAACGCCAGACCCAGTACCCATCGCATGACGACGGGGCTTACTTTGGCGGCAACCCAGTCGCCAACATAAGCAGCGCAGAGGTGATTGACGATCGTCGCGATGAAGATGCCAGCGATGACGGTCCATTGCCGTCCCCGAAACCGGGCGGCGAGCACGAAGGAGAGAAGCTGGGTTTTGTCGCCGAGCTCGGCAAGCGCGACCATTCCAAAAGAGGTGAGAAAAGCTTCCACGGAATATCCCCGGGCCGGCGAGAGATGAACCAATGACTTCCCCGCCCATCGCCAGCCCGGCTGCGGACGTTGAAGTCAAAGGTCTCGCCTAGCATGTGCCGCCGACGCCATGGCTAACCAGCCAAGTATGTTGACGTCGGCTCCTTCCGCTGCGGAAGGCGGCTACTCCCCAGTGACGGCGCGAATATAGCCTTCACATGGGGCTTGCGCAAATCGCGCGAAGTTCGACGTGGACGTGCTGCGCGCGTTACGCCCAGTCCGATCATCGCGATGGGTTCAAGTCTTAGCCTTGCGCTTTGCCGCTTTCTTGGCAGGCACTAGGTCGATCTTGTCGGCGATCACCGTCCCGTCCGCCGCGAACTTACCTTTGACACGAACCGTGGCGTTCGGGCCCAGCGTGCCCCCGTGCAGACCGTACTTCGTCTTTTCATCGCCACGTATCCGCCAACCGTTGAGCTCGAACTCCGCGGCGGAGGCAAAAGAAGTAATGATGCTCTCCAGATCGACACTCTCGCCGGGTCGACCCAGGGGCGGGGTGACCGTAACGCGGTTCGCGACCAACAGGTGCGCTCCATCAGAGACGCCGCCCTGAACCACCACATCCACATCTTCGGCCAGCAACCCTGCGACGTTCGCCGTGGCGTAGTCGACGAGCAGTGAGCCGACAAGGAAAGTCTGTGCGTTCTGATCGAGCGCTGAAACCGTACCGTGCACTTGAGCACCCGTTGTGTGCGGATCAACCGACACTCGCGAAGCGACGAACTCCCCTGCTGCATTGGGATAGCCGCTCACTTCGACCAGTTGCCCGGGCGACAGACCCTCGGAAGACTGGCCCTCGACTACAGTGGAGGCCGTTATTCGCACCGTGTGGCCTAGCACCGTGAGCGTTTGCGCGTCAGAGCTCGCGAACGTGATGGGACCCTGGAGGTCCGCGTTGTAAGAAATCTCATCCGCAATCGCGGTGGTCTCACTCGGATCGATGCTTCCCTCAATCGTCACGACCTGGCCCACATGCAGGTGACTTTCGTCAGAGACGTGCCCGTTGATATTGACGCGCGACCGTGCCGACTTGTAGGGGATGTCATTGACAGTAATGTCCCCCGTCGACGTGATGACACCGAAGGTGGCGAGACGCCGGAATCCCGAGCCCTGAATTCCGGCGGAAGTCGTCTTGACGCCAAGCCCGATGAAACCCACCACCAGGACCATCGGCAGGCATTTCGTAAGAAGGGTGCGAGGTAGCATGATGTGCTCTCTGATTTTAGTCTTGAATGTGATAGGTGCCGACGCCCAGGCGAAGCGCCATGTCGGAGCGGTCGTCATTCTGAGACAGCTGATGTGCAGTCAGCCAAACATCGGCGCGCTCGAGGAACTGCTGCCCCTCGCGCTCCAGGAACTTGCGGAATTCGGGAAGGGCGCGCGGATCGATGCGATCGTTGACCGCCGCGCGCTCGAAGCGGGCCTGTGCCTCAGGCGACTTGGTGAGGTTGTGAACGTATGTGTTGGCCACGTCCGCGATGACTGACCCCCACAGGCGCACGAGCTTCTCGTGCATGGGATGCGGGATGAAATTCCGCTGCAGCACCTCGAGCTCGCCTCGGGCACGTACCCGAACCGCGCCCGCATCGATCAATTCTTTGAGGAGGGTCGTCGCAGGCACATCTGCGCCAGCGCAGCGTTGTACCAACGATGCAAACGAGCGCCGCTCGCCTTCCAGCAGCAGTCGCGCCGGCACGCCTTTTTTGGCGAGGAATTCGGGATCGAGATGCCACGTCGACAGAACCAGCGAAGCTTTCGCGACGTACCCACTGGGCACTGGCGCTACCTCGGCGAGCAGTTCGCGTTGCTTGCGCACCTCACGTCTCGACAGCCCTGTGAGAACGGCAGTACGAGACACGTTGGTGAGTCGACCGCGCTTGCCGAATTTCTTACTCGCGACGTCGACGTACGCGCTCTTGGCGAGGTCGGCGAATTCGCGCGAAGTGACGCCACAGAGCAGGAGCACATGGATGATGGGGCGAAGCAATTGCCGACACGCTTCGAGAACCTGTTGTCGAGAGGCCATTGCCATAAGTGAGACAGAGTATTACATATCTGACGTCAATGATGCCTCGGGCGCTCTTATCAGGACGCTTAATTTTGGACACTACATAAGTCGCCTGTCCTCCGCGCTGGAAGGCGACCTGGCAACGCCTGCGCACGCCCGATGCCTCGAGTGACCGGTCGGGTTTTCGTATCCCCATATGCCGATGACGCATGCCGGTGACACGCGATGAATCCTCCAGCTCCAGCTCGAACTCAGTCGCCCCGAGAGCGTGCAGTGGCATGGGTCGCCTGAGATACAACCTCCGAGTGACGCTTGACACCCCGGCGCTCGCCCCAGATAAAGGCCAATCAGCTACTGATGCGCCGGCGAACAGTCCGGCGGGAGTGCGCGCCGCATGTGGAACTGGCTCCGCCTCGCCTTCGGCGCGCTCACGCTCGTAGCGATTGGCCTTCAGCTGAACATCCACATTCGATCCGGGTTCAGCGGAGTCAATTTCTTCAGCTACTTCACGAATCTTTCGAACTTCATTGCATCCGTCGTATTGATTCTGGGTGCGCGTCCCGCGGTTATGAGTCGCGAGGCAGGGGAGCCGGGCGATCAGGTCCGTGCCGTGTCGGCAGTCAACATGGCGGTGGTCGGCATCGTGTTCTCCATTTTGCTTCGAGACGTCGACCTGGGCTCACTGTTGCCCTGGGTGAATGTCGTTCTCCACTACGTAATGCCTTGCTTCGTAGTGCTGGATTGGCTGGTGCGCCCGCCGAAGGCGACGCTTCGCGTGCGGCACCTCGTGCGATGCCTGATATTTCCGGCGCTGTACCTGGCGTATGTAATCATCCGCGGCGCGGAGACAGGCTGGTATCCGTACCCGTTCTTCAATCCGGAGAATGTCGGCGGTTACGGAGGGGTGGCGCTCTACGCCTCGGGCATCTCAGTGACGTTTCTCGTAGTTGCCGGAATTTTGATGCGTGCGGGGAACTGGATGTCACGGCGTTCTCTGCCGAACGCACCTTAGGGAAGCCCGAAGCCCCGGACTCGACACGCTTCCAAATCGCTGAAGCCCCTGCGCGGGTGTGCTCTCCGCGCAAGACGTCTTCAACCGCTGAAAGCGGCGCCCGATGTTGTCTCAACTCGGAAAGCTCGCACCCTGCATTTCTAGTCAAATCCACCGCGAACGGCCGTTCGCCATCAAGCGAAGGCTCATTAGCCTTCGCGCATGCCCTCGCAGCTTCACGAATCGCACCTGCTGCTGTTCCGGAACCAGCCCACGCTGGCTGCGGAATTGATTGGGGGCGCCTTGGGTGTGCAGTTGCCTGCATTTCGGGAAGCCTGCGTGGTATCCGCCGACCTCACGGACCTTCAGCCGGCCGAGTATCGCGCTGACATGGTCATCCAACTGTCGAAGGAGGGCCCGGTCTACGGCATCGTCGTGGAGGTGCAGCTCTCTGCGGATGATCGCAAGCGTTTCGTCTGGCCGGCGTACGTGGCGAATCTGCGTGCGCGGCTTGAGTGCCCAGTATCACTGCTGGTAGTGACAGCGGATGAAGCTGTGGCGCGTTGGGCGGCTCGGTGTGTGGATCTGGGTGGATTTCATCACTTCACGCCGTATGTGCTGGGTCCCTCAGGAGTGCCAGAGATCACTGACCCGGCGCAGGCCTGCAACAACCCAGAACTGTCTGTGCTATCAGCGATGGCTCACGGGCGTGACTCGAATACGGAGCGAGCCATCGAGATTGCCCTTGCCGCGCAGAGAGCGAGCGCCGGGCTCGACGCGGACCGTTCGAAGATTTATTGTGATCTCATCATGAGTTCTCCTGGCGAGGCGGCGCGTCAGGCGCTGGAGAAAATGGACCCACAAAAGTATGAATATCAGAGCGACTTCGCGCGGCGATACATCGCGCTTGGCAGGACGGAGGGACGGCTCGAAGGCGAAACGCAGGGCCGTGCGGACATGGTCATGCGCCAACTCACGCTCCGCTTCGGCCCCATCGATGAAAATATACGGGACCGACTTCAGCAAGCTTCGATCATGGAACTGGACGCCGTCGGCGAGCGTCTCCTAACTGTGCGCACGCTGCAGGAAGCGCTCCAGTCCCGATGACGTAGAGGCATTCGGTCCCCCGGCCCCTACGGAACGACGAGGAGACCGCACCGACCCTTCGCGGGTTCTTTAGCGCGCAGCCACTCGCACGCCCCCTTCCGATTCTTCACCATCGAGCAGCCGTGCAACCCGTGCATTGGTGTGCCGGGCAGTGGGCTGCGCAACGCTTGCGGGCTTGAATGAATGGAACCCGCCGGCGGCCCAAGGCGTAGCCACCGCGCGCGTCGTGCCGAGGGTGGTGCATCCGCCCAGTGCCAGGAAAATTACGGCACTCAAAGCAATATTTCGTTGCATCGTTTCGCTCCCATCTCTCTGACGTGGCTGCTGTGGCCACACCTGAATAACGATTGAGGAGCGACTTTCCGTCCCTGAGAAGTCATCGATAACGTGAAAAAGAGGGCATAACCCCCCGTGACGAACGGCGGCGGCGAACCGCGCGCGGAAGTTGTGAACCCGGTCCCGGTCCGCGGGTCCTATGTGAGTGGTGCAGCTTCGCTTCCCGTGGGCAAACAGCACCAGAGTAGGGCTCGGCTTCTTTGAAGCGGAGACGTCGATGCAACAGCTCGATCTCAAGCTCTCAATACAACCCGAGCACCTCGACCCGGGCAGGCCTCGAGTGCACCGCGGATTCTCTCGCGGTGCGGTTTTCCTGACGTTGCTGGCGCTCTGTTGGGCCTTCGCCTACCTGGCGGCCCGCCTGTTGATGAATCTGTTCAGCAGGTAATCGTCATAGGGCAGGCTGTTCGGCGCCTGATCGACCCAACGCAGTTGCCTACCTTCTCATTGGTGTAGTCGGTGAGATGCGGATGGCCCTGCAACGCTGACGTCGCGCGTCCGCTTCAAACCAGCACAGGTTCCCGTTTTCGCGTGTCATGTTCTTGCGATCGGCCCAAGCGTGCCCGCGCTTCACCAGTTCCGCCGTTGCGGCCACTTCGAGCAGACCCAGCAGCGCAACAATGAACAAGAATCGGAGCACTGAAAACAAGGACCTGCATTATCGGAGACAACTGGCGTAATATTCACGACAAGTGGCACAGGTTAGAAACATGTCTGTAAAACACACTGCCAGCAAGCAACCGGCGAAAGCTCGCGTGCTGCGCAAGCCGCACAGTGGCGCGCATCTCGTGGCAATCCCCTCTCTCACCGCAGATCAGGTGCGAAAGGGGCTTCCCATGAGTGTGCTCATCGATCTTGCCACGCAGCTGAATGTGGAACGCGGCACTCTCCTCCAGGTTCTGGGAACGTCACTGCGCACGTTGCAGCGGAAAGCCGAAGGGAGGGAGCGCCTGGGCGCGGCCGCATCCGACCGCCTCGCTCGCGTGGCCCGCATACTCAATCTCGCCTCGCACGTGTTCGGGGAGACGCCCAGGGCGTCCGGTTGGCTCACCTCTAAAAGCCGCGCGCTGGGCGGCGAGATTCCCCTTTATATGCTGGACACAGACATAGGCGCGGAGCGCGTTCAACAGGAATTGCGCCAGATCGAGTTCGGAATGCCGTTCTGATGGAGTTGTGGCGCCTCTATCGCGAAGCGCACGGCCCAGGACTCGACGGCACCGGGGGTCTCTATGCCCCCGGGCGGTGGCACAAGGCAGGAAGCCGGGTGGTCTACTTTGGCGGCTCAGCGTCGATCGTGGTTCTGGAAAGGCTGGCGCATCTCGACCCCGGCTTGCTGCCGCACGACCTGGTGCTCGCTCAATACGATGGCGACATTCGCGCCGAAGAGATGAAGCAAGCCGAGGTGGGCGATCTGGGGGATCTCCAGCGCACGCGTGCCCGCGGCGAAGAATTCCTGAAAGCCAACGTGTCGTGCGTGCTTCGCGTGCCTTCAGTCCTGGTACCCGAGGCCTGGAACTTTGTGTTCAATCCCCTGCATCCCGATGCGATGAAGATCCGTCTGATCTCCTCGAGGCCCTTCAAATTCGATGGCAGGTTGCTATAGACGCACGTCCCAGGACGGCGGAGCGCGAAAGCCTCGCTACCACGGCGTCGGCTTGTAATCTTTCAAGAACTGCCCCCACACATCGGTTCCCGTCAGTCGCCCCACGAAGATCGGGTCGACGATGCGAGCCGCGCCGTCGATGATGTCGAGCGGAGGTGAAAAACCTGCCTCCGCCTTTCGAGCTGCGTGTACGGCGGGGTCCTCGTCCGTAACCCAGCCGGTGTCGACGGCATTCATATGAATGCCATCCTTCACGTAATCCGGTGCGCTCGTGCGCGTCATCATGTTGAGCGCCGCTTTCGCCATGTTGGTGTGCGGGTGCTTGTCGGTCTTGGTGGCGCGATAGAACTGGCCCTCCATCGCGCTGACGTTGACGATATGTTTGTGACGCCCGGCCGTTCGCAGCATCAGCGGTTTCAGGCGAGCGTTGAGAATGTAGGGCGCAATGGCGTTCACGAGCTGCACTTCGAGCAGCTCGGGCGTCTCGACCTCATGCATGCGCAGCCGCCAGCTATTCACTTCGCGTAAATCGACCTGCTGCCGGTCTTCATCGTAGCGGCCGGAGGGGAACAGCGTTTCGCCGTCTCGATAGTCTTCGTCGAGATAGCGCCGCTGCGAAAGAGCCGCGCTATGCAGAAGCCCTGCGCCGTGCGCCCACTCCGCCGCCGCGACGAGCGCGCCGCTCGCGCTGCCATCACCTCCCACGCCGCCGCTGCCACCCCCGCTGCCACCCCCGCTGCCACTTTCACCGCTACCTCCCCTGGTCCGCGACCCCTCCAACGTGCGAATCAACTCATCGTGGCTCGCAAGCGGCCCCCGCAACGCCTCGGGAAGCGCCGCGACCGCCGCTGTCTCGCCGGCCAGCAGATGCTCGAAGAATCCCGCCGGCCGCCGCACGGTCTGGCACGCGTTGTTCAGAATGTAATCGAGCCGCGGCAGGCGCTCGGCGAGGAACCTCGTGAAGATTTCAACGCTGGGCGTATGCCTCAGATCGAGACCATGAATCTGCAATCGCTCGCGGAAGGCATGAAAGTCGGCTTCCTGCAAATACCGGCCGGCCGCGTCGATCGGAAAGCGCGTGGTAACCACCACATGCGCCCCGGCCCGAAGAAGTTTGAGAGACGCCTGGTACCCGATCTTCACTCGCGCGCCGGTGACGAGCGCGTAGCGCCCGCTGAGATCAGCCGTCTGTTCTCGCTTGGCGTAGTTGAAATCGCCACACGTCTCGCACATGGAGTCGTAGTAGCGATGCATCTTCACGAACGGTTGCTTGCAGACGTAGCACGCCCGCTCCTGGTTGAGATCGGCACGGTCGTCCAGGTCCTCGGGCTTCGGCGGCTCGAGCCAGAGTGGCGCATACACCGAGGCGCGGCGCTGGATTTGCAGCCCTGCCTGCTCGATGAGCTTCCGGTCCTGTTGTTTCGCAGATTCTCGCTCGGCGCGTCGAAACGCCTTGGCCATCCTGACGAGATCGTGCCGCTCGGGCTTTGCGACGAGACCCGCAAGCGTCAGCAATTCCCGGCGCTGTTCCTGCGTCAGGCGCGTGAGGTGCGAGCGATCCGCCTCGATCGCGCGTAGCACGCGCACGCAGGCACGCACGTCGTCTTCCGAAAGCACTTCCATCACGTCTTCTTCGGCCGCACTACGCCGACCGGGAGGCTCTCTACCCAGGAAACTTTCATGGCTTGACCCTCTCGGCTCGTTCGCTTCGCGCGCGCGCTTCCGGCAACCGCGCAACCCAAGGGTTGATTATGCTTCGCCCTCCATTACTTGTCTGGAATGGCAACGATGCGCCCTTCACTTGCGTTACTAGCGCTTGCGGCCTGGTTGCCCCTGCGCACGCTCGCGCAACTGCCCGAGCCCACGCCGGCAGCAGTTCCGGGTATCGACTATCCCGGCACCATTACGCTGGCTGTCGATGCCACGGACGTCATGCGCGGCGTGTTCACCGTGCACGAAACCATCCCTGTCGTCTCGCCCGGGCCGCTGGTACTGCTCTATCCGCAGTGGTTACCGGGAAATCATTCGCCAACCGGTCCCATCGAAAAGCTGGCCGCCCTTTCTATGTACGCAGGCCGCATCGGTCGAAACTGGCGGCCGCTGCTCGACACGACGAACGACCCTATCATTGCGCGCCGTCGGCCCAATCCGTGGCGCAGCTGGCAGCGGGGTGAGGACTATTATTCCGAAGGGCACCTCATCTGGCTGGACGTCGATACCCGATTGCGCGAGCTGGCGAAGGGCAAGCGCTCACTGGACGATTTCGCGAAGCGATTCTTCGGCATGAAGGATGGCACCAGC